>JBKKBA010000252.1:0-3925 GCA_046714275.1 Actinomycetota bacterium | reverse complement strand
GATCCTGCTGGACATCGATCACTTCAAGGCCTTCAACGACACCTTCGGGCATCAGGCCGGCGATGAGGTCCTGCGAGGTGTCGCCGACGCGGTCCGGTCCGCCGTGCGCTCGTTCGATCACCCGGCGCGGTACGGCGGCGAGGAACTGGCCGTGGTGCTGCCCGAAACCGACCTGGAAGGGGCCACCGCCGTCGCCGAGCGCGTGCGCGCGGCAATCGCGGCATGGGATGGCGGCCCCAGACAGGTCACCGTTTCGGTCGGCGTCGCGACGGCACCGTCGAACGGACACCTGCCGGCAGAGATGATCGCCGCCGCCGACCACGCGCTGTACACCAGCAAGGAGACGGGCCGCAACAAGGTGACGGTCGCCCCAGCAGGCAAGGCTCCGCGCGGGGCCGTCGTGTCGCTGTCGGAAGCTAAATCACGACGGACGCCACGAGCCGCACGCCACGCTGACGCCGGATCGCTGCCCGCTCGCGAGCAGTCGTCCCGCCCCAAACGCCGAATTCCTCGCGCTTGATCGCCCACTCCAGGCACCGCTCCCGCACGACACAGTTCGCGCAGATCGACTTTGCCCTGACGATGGCGGCCGATCCTTCGGCATAGAAGAGCTCAGAGTCTTGTCCTTCACACGCGGCGGCGGTCAGGTACGGATACATCCGCTCGCGTCTTGTATCGAACAGTGTGGCGGTCGGCACGGGAACCTCCTCCCGGTCGCGCGCAAGCGCGCGGCCGTACAGTCGAACCTCAGGGAAGAGGGAAGGAACGCGCATGGTGATACGGGACGCAAGCATGGCTCGTCAAGACGGGGAAGATCGATTTTCCCGCGTTCGAGAACGGGTCATGCCCCTGTTGTCAAGACCGTGAAGCCCAGAGCGGGAATCCTTGACCGAGGGGGATCGGTAGAGGACACTGCACGCGGTCACATAACGCACGTGCGAGGGAGGGACTTATGACTGAACCGCCGCAGGCACCAGGCGGACCCGATTGGGGAGACATGAAGGGCAAGATGATGGCCGCCCGCGGACCGGATCGCTTGATCTTGATCGCCGGGGTTCTCTTCCTGGTCGACTCATTCCTACCGTGGGGCAAGGTCAGTTTCGGCCTGATAAGCGCCAACATCAAGGGGTGGAGCGCAGGCGGGCTGGCCGTGCTGTCGATCCTGTTCGCTCTCGCGGCGCTGGCCCTGTCGGGGATCACAATGGCCGGCATGAAGATGACGATGCCGGTGAAGACCGGAATGCTCTTCATGGTCTTCGGCGTTGGATCGCTGGTTTTTGCCTTACTGAGGATGCTCACATGGCCGACGGGAATCGGATCGGCGTTCGGAATCTTCATCGCGATCATCCTGGGAGGCGTACTCGCCTACGCGGGATGGATGAAGTCCAAGGCCGAAAAAGCCATGTAGCAAGATCACTCCCGAAACCCCCGGCTGGCATGCCGGGGGTTTCTCTTTCACGCCCCGCTTTCACCGTCGAGTCCGCGGCGGCAGCAACCGCCGGCCGAGGATGAGCGCCAGGGTGGCGCTGGTGATCGCCAGGTACAGACCCGCGTAGATGTTGGCCGAACGGGTCGCGACCCGAAACGCGATCAGCGCCAGCGACGTGACGCCCATCGCCACCGCGGTATGCGCGACGGGCTCACGGGGCACCAGCCGTGCGCGAATCGCGCGCAGCCCGACCATGATGCCGAGCGCCAGACCCGTCACCAGCAGCGCCAGGCTGGCAAGCGCCGCAATCCCTCCGGCCTCCCAGCCGGTCTCATCGATGGTGACCGCCTGCGGACCCTGCGTGATAACCAGCGTGCGGTACCAGGCGAGCCACGGCGACACGGCGCCGACTACCGCCCACACGCCCAGCAGCATCTCCGTCACCGTCATCGGTTCGGGCAGGGGGGGCAGGGCATAGGCGCGCTCTCGGATGCGGCTTTCCTCGATCGCAAAATGTGCGGGGCAATAGTCGATGTGGTCGATCTGGCCCAGGCACAGGTCGCAGACCGGCCGGCGGCAGATCGAGCACACGGATACCGGCGGACGCTCGGGGTGAGCGGGGCAGGACACGCCTTTCAGGGTAGCCGCGCAGAGGCAACCTGCCGCGCAACGGAGGCCTTAGACGCTTGCCAGGTCCGCGCCCGCACCGCGCGAGACAATCGCCCGAAGCCGCTCGCCCTCCGTCGTTCGCGATACGGCCGTGGCCATGAGCCCGCGGAAATCGGCGGCGGCTTCTGCCCATTCGCGAACGGTCCACAACAGTTGGAACAGGCGAACCCGCAGAGCGTAGGCATCGACGCCACTGTCGGGATCGGGGGGGCAGAAGACCCGTGTCTGGACGCAGAAGGAGGCAACGGCGGCGGGAACCAGACCAGACGGTTCCGCGCCGGAGCACAGCAAACCTCGGACGCGCGTCGAAGACAGGTCGCCGACGGCGGGGTGCAGAGGCAGGACGGATACGCGGTGGGCAAAACGCCGGTTGGCGGGGGCTTCCAGAATCTGACGAACGGCTTCCGCGCTCTCACCGCGCGGGCTCACCAGCATGCGAGCTCGCCCGAACAGACGCTCCAGCGCGTCATCGCGATCGTCGTACCACGCGGCGTCGAAGACTTGCTCCAGCTTGTCGGATCCCGCAAGGAAGGTGATGTCCGCGTCGGGGAACGCGGCGGCGGCGGCCTGGGCTTGCTCCCAGTACAAGCCGGCAGACGATACGGCCGTAAACGAGCCCGGCTGAGCGGCGGCACCCAGAAGCAGTAACCGATCCTCCAGCATCAAGCCTGTCGGCTGCTTCCCGGCCGGCGCGACCGGCACCAGATAGACGACGGCATCACATTCATCGTTCAGGGCCCGTTCGGCCATCAACGTATGGGCCGAGGTTGGCGGGTTGAAGGACCCGGATAGAAGCGCTATGCGACGAGCCGCGGGGATGGGCTGTGTCGGAGAGAGCCGGGAAGGTCCGTCGCTCGGAAGCGAGCAGATGCGCTCGCGAAATCGGAAGAGCGCGCTGAGATCGTAGGGGTCCATGTGTCCCGTCTCCCGCAGCATGGTAGCGCGCATCGCGGGCTCGGCGGGATGGGTCCTTGCCGAAGAGACTGCTGGGGGAAACAATCGGGATCACATGGACCCTTGGGAGTCGATCAAGCGCGCCGCCGCCGACAAGCGGTCGGGTGCATCCGACATCGCAGCGCGCGCCCTGCCGGCGATTGCGGCGCTGGAGTCCGAGCGGGACGTGCTGCGAGCGGCAAGGCGGTTGCTGCGCGCGCACCCGGCGATGGCTCCCTTGTGGCAAGCCTTCGCCACAGCCCTGGCCGGGGGCGACGTCGTGGAGATTGCGGAGCACATCGAAGCCGAAACCGATGCCGTCGCGCGCGTGGTCGCGGGGTGGGCGCTGCCCCGCCGGGGCGCGCGGGTGCTGACGCACTCGTGGTCTTCAACGGTGCTGCAGGGCTTGCTGCGTGCCGGACCGGCGCGGATCACATCGGTGACGTGCACGGCATCCTTGCCCGGCGGCGAGGGTCGCGCCTTTGCGGCCCGGCTTCGGCGCGAAGGCTTTCAGGCACGCCTGGTCGCCGACACAGCCGTCGTGCGCGAATGCTTCTTGGCCACCATAGTTCTGGTCGGAGCAGACGCCGTCACCGAGCAAGCGGTCGTGAACAAGATGGGAACCGCCGGCTGCGCGCTGGCGGCGCGCGAAGCGGGAATCCCCTGCTACGTGCTGGCCGGCGCGTCCAAGTTGATGCCCCATGCAGCGTGGCGGCCGGACCGCGCTCCGGCGTTCGAAGCGACGCCGCTGGAGCTGTTCGATGCGGTGATCGGCGACGGTGGGCCGATGCGGCCGGCCGCGGTGCGACGGGCCGCGGGCCACATCCAGATCCCCCGGCGTCTTCTGGTAGTCCTTCGATGAGCGCCGCGTCCCGGATTCCCTACGTCCCGTCC
>JBKKBA010000251.1:0-4629 GCA_046714275.1 Actinomycetota bacterium | reverse complement strand
CGGTGCTTGCACGAATTATCTCGGCCGAACCAGGCGGACTCCATAGCCCAATGTGGCGGTATTTTTCGTGGCCACAGCTTGAATACGCCCGTTTTATGGCGCTTCGACCGGAGTCCCGTCCGGGAGGTCGCGCCCGATGTAGCGAGATCGCAGCCGGCCGTCCTCCCGCCAGTAGGCATACCAGTAGGGCCCGTGGGGACAACGGGTACATCCGCGCTTCCCGCAGCGCACCGCCTGGCGCCGGTAGGTGACCTTCGGATCCGCTCGTCGCTGGGGACGGTCGAACTCAGGACCCTCATTCCCAATCAGCAGGCCTCGGACGAAGATGATCAACCTCCGCAGGTCGTACTCGTCGAGCCCCCGAACCTGACGGATCAAATCCCTGTCCAGCGTCATGGCGCATTGATCTTACCGTGGCTTGTACCTAAGACGTGCAGATTGGTAACAGTCAAGACGGGACGCAGGCAAAGGGGCCAAGCGCGGAAGGGGTGCATCAGGAGCGGCGGCCGGGATCGGACCGGCAGAGACTGAATCAGTTCGGCAAGGACTGGGCCAGGCGCTGCGCGGGGAAGGGCTCAGGAGGGACTGGATCAGGTGGGCGTGGGGCGGCTTAGGCGCCGCTGGCAGAGGCGTCCCGGGGGCCTGCCCAGCTTTCGAAGTCCGGCCGAAGCGGCGTGACGGCCGGAGGGGCCATGCGCAGATCCTCTTTCGCCCAGCCAATCGGAACGGCAAGCCGCTCGGCATGTGCGGCGCACAGATCGTAGGCGGCGGGGTGCGGCAGATCGGTGAGATCCTCGATCCAAACGACCCGCTGGGCATAGGCGAAGGTAAGCGATGCCGACGCCGGCCAGCGGCAGGCATTCCTAGAACACCGCCGGACATCGGACCCTCTGGGACGCGCCATTCGACGGGTCACCATAAATTACATCCATGTCTTTTTCAAGGTCATCGGTGGTTTTCCCACTCTCCGGCCCGGCCAAGCGAACACACATCGTGATCTTACCATCGTCGAATGTTACGTAAGATGGTTTTGGATTTTCCGAGCGGCCCTGGTTTTTCCTCAGCCGTCTCGGCTCCTAAGCCACAGCGCGTGGGGGGAGCTTGCTAATCGAAAGCAAAGAAGAGACCGCGCAGATCAGCGGTCCCCTGGCAAAGCAAAAGCGGGCTCCACGAGCCCGCCGAATGTTCATCGAACATAAAGTTGTACTCCGCAGTAGCTTTCGGGTTGCCCCTACTGACTTCTGCGGAGTACTCGTCTAACCTATCACACCTTCGGCGACTTTTCAAGGGCGGTGGGCCACATTTCTCAGCGCACAACCGGATCTTCTTGGGAGGATCACGTTCGCCGGCAATCCGCGGCGCGCGCGCGTTTCGAGCAAATGGTTCAGGACGCGATCGACTCGCTGCCGGAGGGAATGGCCGAGCGAATGGAGAACGTCGCGATCGTCGTCGAGGAGGGCGAAGAAGGCGGCCCCTTGCTGGGCCTGTACTCCGGGATCGACCAGACCAGGCGAGACGGGTCCTATGCCGGGGTCCTTCCAGACGTGATCACGATCTATCGCCGGCCGCTGGAATCCCGGGCCCGGAGCGAAGAAGACCTGGCTCGCGAGGTGCGAAAGACCGTGCTCCATGAGATCGCCCACCATTTCGGCATCTCCGACGAGCGGCTGCACGAGCTGGGCTGGGGCTGACTCCCGCGGTCCCTCGGCGCAGCCCCCGACTACCGAGCGGGAACACCCAGTCGCGGATCGAGATCTACCGCCACAGGCTCGGGGCGGAAGACGGCGACTCCCGAGACCGAGAAGGCGGAGACCTCTTTCGCAATGACCGTGGATGACAGGGTCATCGCGATCACTTGCGTTGATTCCGCCAGCACCGCGAAGGGTCCCTTCACGGCGCCGATCGGAACGCTGATCGTTTTCCCAGCGTCCAGGGTCACCTCGGGAATCGTTCCCGCCGGCTGCCGTCCGGCTTCGGTCATCAGCGTGAAGCGGATCGTCGCCGGAACTCCGGAAGCATTGGCGACCAGGATCCGGCTTTGCGGAGCCGACGCGGGCTCACCGGAAACGGCGAACAGCCGCCTTTCGGGGGGCTGCACCATCCCCGCGGCAACGTCGCCCTTTCCGTTGGGCAGTTGGACGACCCAGCGCAATCCGGCGGCCAGCGGCGAGCCGTCCCGCAGCGAGATCCGCACACCGATTGCCGGGGCCTTCTTGTCGTGCGGCTGCACGCTTTGGGGTGAAGCAGGCTCCAAGGCTTGCGCCAGCGCAGAAAAAGCCGTCTGCCCTTCGGGCGTCAGGACCGAGGCATCTGTGACACTGTCGTTCTCGCCCAGACCGACGACATCGGCCAGAACGATTCCTCCGTCGCCGGCGGCAACACCGGCAAGGCTTTCGGACGGCGCAACGCCCGGTGAAAGTGTCAAACCCCGTGCCGAGCCGATGAGCGCGTCGGCCGCCAACACCCCGCTCCGAACCCGAACAACGGCGGCGACGGACGGCTGGTCGAAGGCGAAGTCCCCCAGACGGAACGTCTTCCGCGAGCGGGCGCCGACGACGATCGCCTTCAGCCCCTCCTTCTGCGTCTCTTCGCCATCGGCCAGCAGCGAGACATCGGCGACGGCGTCGGAGGTCGATGGATTCAGCAAGATCAGCGTGGTGTCGGATTTCAGCGTCGATCCGCTGGGCGTGACGAGCGTGCGAGCGCCGGCCGGCAGGCAGGGCGCGGCGACACCACCGCGCTGGCCATCGGCATAAGAGAACAGCGAGGTTCGCGATGCGGCAATCTGCCCGCCGGCAAAGTCGACGATCGCGCCGGACGGCTGCTTGACCGAAAGATCCAGCGGAAGCGTTCGGGTGCGGCCCGGCTCAAGGGTGAACGTGCGGAACATGGGCGGAACCTTGCCGTCGCGCACCGTCGTGACGGTGATCTTTGATTGCTGCGCCCCGGCATTGGCCAGGTGCACCCATGAGCGGCCGTTTCCGTGGAACAGGAACGGACACGCCAGCACACCGCCGGGCGAAATCGGGGCGACCAGTGCGGCCGGAGCGGGTGCGGAGGGCGGCGACAAACGATCGGCAACAGCCGCACCCGTCACGGTGAGCAGCACGGCCAGGCCCAGTACGCCACGGCGGCCCGTTATTCGCGGCGGCGGCTCACCCGGTGGCGGCGTGACCGGTACATCCTCGAGATCATCGAGGTCCAGCGGGTCGGGGTTCGCTGGGTCGGGGTTCGCTGGGTCGGACTTCGTTGGGTCGCGCTCGGGGCTGGGAGGATCGCCGCTGGGCGGCTTCTTCATCGCTCTCCTCGCTCTATTGCAACGCGACGCGACCACACGACGGCAATCGCGATCAGGATGGCCAGTTGCGCGAACAAGGCCACCCGGTACCGGCCCTGCCCGTCCCACACCAGTGCAGCGCGACCGGCGGCGGGCGCCGCAAAGGACGTCGCCCAGCCAAAGGAGCGCTGTGCCGGGGCGCGGCGGCCGGCGTCGGGAAGAACCAGCTGCCATCCTTCATCGAACGTCGTTCCCAGCAAGATCCGGCGAGCGCCGGCCTTGATCTTCCCGCTGTAGACGTCGGCAGCCGCGCGGCGAAACCCTTCGCCCTTTTGGGGATTTGGCTCGGCGCCGGCGATGGCGGCGGCCGTCCGGCCCGCAGGAGCCGAAGAGGCGATCGCCCACCCTTGCGCGCCCACGCCGACGCCGACCGGGAGCGCAGCGTCGTTCACAAACACCGTCGATCCTGCGAACCGTTGGCGAAACCTCAGGTCGGACTGTCGGGCAAAGGACTCGTGGGCGCGCCGTCCGGCATCGGGGCGAACGAACACATAGCGAATGCCGAAGGGCGCAAGCTGGCGCCCCCCGGTGTCGACCTGCCCGCCGATGATCCCCGCGACGACCGCCTCCAGCGCGTCGCGCCCGGCGCCGGCGTTGCGTTCGGCATACGAAGTCATCGTGAGCCCGGTCGGTGGCGCCAATGCAACACGAACGCCACCCTCGTCCCCGCTCGCCCGACCGCCCTCACGGCGGCCCCCCTCACGCCCCCCCTCACGCCCCCCCTCACGGCCGTCTTCCCGGCCGGCCCGGCCGCCGATCCAAAGGACGCGAAACTCGCCGCCGGCCGTGCGGTCGGCCGCAAGGAACGCGGGGGCCAGGGTTCCGGAGGACACCAACCCCGGCCGAGTTCCGCGCACCAACCACACGCCGCCGGCCGACACAGATACCGCCAGCGCCGCGACAACGGTGGCGATCGCGATCTGAGATACGCCGAACTGGCGGCCACGCAGCGCCGGCCCGACGCCTTCCGCCCCCAGCGCCACCAGCCCGGCGGCCGCCACGGCGGCCAGGGTCAGCGGCAATGACGGCCTCGGCGCGATCCACGGCACGCCTCGCGTCACCGCCCATGCGGCGCCCAGACCCAACGTTCCGGCAACGGCCAAGACGCGCGCTGCCGCCTCACGCGACCGTGGCGCCAGAACAAATCCCGCCAGGGCTGCCAGCGGGAGCCCGGTGGCGAGCAACAACGGCACGGCGTGAAGGCCACGCGGCGACAGGCGGATGAGATCTTCGGCTGCGGTTCCGGCGCCGGCGTTGCCGCCGATTCCCAGCGGACTGTCGGCGCGGAACAG
>JBKKBA010000250.1:0-4159 GCA_046714275.1 Actinomycetota bacterium | reverse complement strand
AGCGCGGAGACCATCGCGTTGTCGCGATCGAGGTGAAGCTTGCCCAGACACCCGACGATCGGAGCGTGCGGCACCTCCAATGGCTGCACGATCAGATCGGCCACGATCTCATCGACGCAATCGTCGTCACGACCGGACGCGATGCATACCGCCGCCAAGACGGAATCGCCGTGATACCGGCCGCGCTGCTCGGACCATGATCAGATCGAGCAATTGCTCGGGTTGGGAATCTCAGGGGAGGTCGCCGGCAGGAGCGAGCCAGCGGACAGGCTGCCCCGTGATGTCCGCGATCAGGTCGTAGTCGTGGTCGTAGTGAAGCAGCGGAACGGCCGCGGATTCTGCGGCTGCCGCGATGAGCAGGTCTTGTGGCGGTACGCCGCGTTGCTGCCCCCGGGCGGCCAGGAGGGACTGCACGGCCCGAGCCCGACGCCACTCCCTAGTGCCGACCGGACACGACGCGAGGAGATCGAGCAAGCCGCTTTGCGTGCTGAACGCAGCCGCATTCTGCGCGCTGCGCAGGAGTTCGAGCGCCACCGGCTCGCAGACGAGGATCCTGCCCTGATGCACCTCTTCGTTGAACCAGTCGGCCAGGTCGGGCCGTTCGCGGTGACGAACCTTGCTCCAGACGGTGCTATCGGCCAGATGCGGCTCGGATAATGGGGCGACCCGCCCTCGCCGACTCAAGGTTGGTCCGTCGCCAGGCGGTCCTGTCGCGCCAGAGCGATGTCGTCGTCAGTGACGTCGAAGAGCCGCACGTCGAACCGTCCGATCGCCACACGCCTGGCGACATCGGTGAGCGCGGCGTTGACCGTTTCGCTCACGCCGTTCGTCCCAAGCGCGCGCCGCGCAGCGTCGAGTGCGCCCGGGTCCAGATTCACTGTCGTTCTCATTGCGCACCATCTTATCACCAACTGATGCCATCGTCAGGCATCAGCTTCGATGTCACCATTTACCTTTGCCCTTTTTCTTGGAGGCGCCAGGCCTGTCGGCCGCATCAAGGACGAACGACGGTGACATCGAAGCCGACCGCGATGCGATCGAGTTCTGCGAGGCCGCCGGGTATGGCGAAGGGGAGGGCAGGTCCGCGGCCTCTCAGGTCGCCGGCGGCCAACCCGTGGGGTCGCCCGCGAATGGTGCCGTACAAGGCGAAAGCGCGTCGCGCAGGCGCCTGGCGTGACATCCACCAGAATCCGTCGACAGTTGGTAGGGCGGCAAGCAATGCTTCGGCCCACTGCCTGGTCAGCGGGTACATGGTCCGGTCGCCCTCGATGAGGTTCGCTCGAGTGGTTCCAAGTGCCATGAGTCCAGCGTTGTCTAAGCGGATGAGTTGCAGCTCGCGGGTCGTCTGGATCGTGCTCCACTGCCACGTCGTGTACTTGCCGACGTATACGCGACGCGGTCGTGCCGGGCCGCCGGGACCTTCGATGGTGTGGAAGATGGTCTCGGATGCCGCAGCTTCGCGGTCTTCGCCGGCATAGGCCACGGGCGCGACCGCTCCGGCAAGCCGCACGGTCGAGAATCTGGAGTTCGCGTCCGCGCGGGCGTCGAGTTGCGTCGACCCGAAGTCATGTGGGTGCGCCCGGTCGAAGGTCGTTCCGGCGGGGACGGGGTCGACGATCGCTCGCGCGGTGATCCTGGCCGCGTCTGGTGGCGGACCGAGCGTCACCTGGCAACTGACGGATCAGCCTGGGCCCACTCTTCGGCTTCCGCCTTCGCCGCCGCCAACACAGCCGCCGGATCCTTCGCAAGAAACTCGGCCGGCCGATTCCACCCGAGGAATTCCGAGGGTGTGTCCCACCACAGCGCAAGTTGCCAACCGCCGTCGCGTAGCCCGGCTGGGAGTGCGGCGAGGACTTCGCCGATGATGGGTCGCGGGTGGCCCTCGGCGAAGTCGAACTGGAAGCCGGGATACACGAAGGTATTCGGCGGCACACGGACAGCGAAGATCTTGTGCTCAGCACGCCAACGAGCTGCGAGCGATCGACGATTAGATGCTTGAGAGCCGACTGCGTCGGCGACTTGCTCGGCAGTGAGCGCGTCATAGGTCGTGAGGAACTGGACACGCTCGCTGACGTTCCGACGCACTTGTTCGACAAAGGCCGACGAAGGCACCGCCCTGGGCATCATCGCGTCTGCGAGCGAGTCGAATCCCTCACCCTCGCTCGCCAGTTGAAGGAACTGGGTGCCCGTACCCCCGACCTTCTCGATCGCGTCGCGTAGCTTGGCCGCAAGGTCCTCTGATGTGAGCACGCACATCGCCACTCGGCGTCCGGACGCTCCTGGGGCTCCCATGACATTCGTGATGATATCAGATTCTGTCTCGATTGTCATTACTTACTCTTCCCTTTTGCGAGCCGGAGGGGAGACTACGTGGAGCTAGAGACACGTCTACCTGTTACGTCTCGTCTACCACGGCTGGGCGATCGTCCAGATGGCTCGACCGTCACGGCCGGAGAGAATGAGAACATTGCCGGCGTCGTCGAGGACGCATGTTTCGGCGCGACCGTCTCCGGTCAGATCTGCGGCACCGCAGATAAGTTCGCGGCGTGGTTCTGATCGTGTCGTGCGTCGCCAAAGGACCTTGCCGGTCTTTCCGTCCACGCCGCGAAGCTGACCCCCGCGTCCGGCGCGCGCCGTCACCAGCAAGTCTGTGCCGTGACCGTCGAGCGTCTGCAGCAGCGGCATCGCACCGGGATCCATGCTGCGAATCGCTCCCGTCCGGCCGTTAAGAAGAAAGCGGCGGACCACGTGTGCGGTGCTCGTCACCACATCAAACGTCAGCTCAACGTCCTGCACGCCGTCGCCGTCCACGTCGCCAAGCGGCATGCCTCCCCTCGCCGAATCGATCCCGACGAACTGCGCTGTGTACGTTTTGGTGAGCACGTTCGAGCCGGCCGATCGGACGACGCGGTAGGTCATCTGACGCCGGCGTCCCGACCATCCGGAGGTCCAGAACGCAATGTCGCCCTTCCCGTCACGATCGACGTCGCCGATCGCCGCGGGATCAACGTACGGCCACTCGCTGATCTGCATGCCGGTGCGTCCGTCCAGCGAGATCGTCTTCGACGGCGAGTTCTTCGACGCGAACGACCAGGCCAGCAGATCCGCCGTCCCATCGCCTGTCAGATCGCCGGCGGGAACGATGGAACCCCTTTCGAATGAGAGAGGGCCGCGCCACATCAAGCGGCCGTCGGCGCCGGAGAAGGCGTTGAGGAATGAGTAGCTCTGATCTGTTGAAATCGTCGCGTAGTCGATGAACCCGTCGCCGCTCAGGTCACCGGCGGCCGCTAACGTCGTTCCGTCGAAGGCGTTCGTTACCGGAGAGGAGATGATCGCACCGGTCGCGACGCTTCGGACCTCGATCGAGCTGGCAAGAACTGATCGCGGCCCCGTGGACTCGTTGACGAGCCGATGCATCAGGATCTCAGACCCGTCGCGGGAGGCGAACTGGTCGATGGCGATCGGCCGATACAACTCAGTTGATGAGCCGTCCGATTCCCGACGCCAGAGCTCCAGCGACCACAACCGAGTGCCGCGCGAATCTAGTACCTCGATCCTGCGTCCGGCGTTGAGATCGCCGGCCATGCATTCGTGCGTCCACGTGAGCCAGCACACACCCTTGATGTTGGAGATGACAAGGACGCCGTTCGAATTCGGGCCGAGCGCAACAGCAAAAGGAATCGCCGACTCGTAGGTTCGGCGCCACAGAACTGATCCGTTGACGCCGCGCCGCGCGACCAGGGTCGTTGCCCTGCCCACCTGATGCGCGACGACATCGCTGCGACCGTCACCGTCTAGGTCCCCGACCGGCTTGATGAAGTCGACCCGCTCTGGCCGCGCGGCATTGCTGGGGACAACCGGCAACGCGGCCGCGATCATGGCAAGGAGAACCAGGAGTTTTCGCATCTTCTTTAGAGAACGAGCCAACCAGCATTCGCAATGGGCTGGTAAGCCGGACAAACGCAACGATCTCGCATGGAGGGGCCGACAAAGCATGACTTCCAACGAGCCGGTCATGAGCACGATGTCGCGTCGGGTGTGAACCCATTGGGGGCCAGATAGAGAATGAACTGATCAAAGGTTCTGGGCGGAGCGCCGCTGTTGATCGTGGACAGCTTCCGCACCGGACAAGGCGTCTCCTAGCTAGTCTACGTATGGC
>JBKKBA010000249.1:0-4096 GCA_046714275.1 Actinomycetota bacterium | reverse complement strand
TCCTGGCTTGAACGACTTGCTGGGCATGGCAGTCGTCCCGGCGATCGCCCAAGTGACTGGGCAAGCCTGGGAGATGTGGCCAATGCAGGTGGGCGGCCTGACAACGCAACGCATCATTCTGGTTCGCTTCCGCGGCTTCTCCAATCAGATCCGACGAGTTCATGAGGGGCCAACTGAGAAGGTGAAGATTGAACGTCGTTGGCGTGGCTATTGGTCACATGCCAAATTGCGGTGGCCGGACGGATCCGCTGCAACAATTTCCTTGCCGTTCTTCTCGGACTTTCACGATCCTGAGACACTCGTGAAGTTTCTGAGCGGTGGTTGATGAAGTATGTTGCCTCGCGAGGTGCCACAACTATGTCGCGGGAAGATGGGCATCGCTTCCGAGACTCCGGGCTTTGATGAACTGCTTCATGCGTTCTCGATCGATGCCTGACATCACCCTTCGCATCAACAGGTCTAGCATCCCGATCTACAACGGTCACGGCGATGCAGCATCCGTGACCTGAACTTTCGCCGATGTACTTCCGGCGGAATCCACCCTCCGGCTCTTCGACTCAGCAGGGAATTACAGTTTCGTAGAAGCTGTTGACCGTCGCCTTCGACCACATCGCTGCGTCCAGCGGCTTTGACTGGGTTCCGACGAACTTGCCGTACAGCTTTTGGAACTTTACCGAGCCGGTCGCCGCAGCGGCAGTGCCCGTCGCTTCGTTGGAGACGGCGGCATCACCGAAGCTGCAACTGCTCCAATTCATCACCGAAGGACCCCCGCCGGCTTGCATTGGTCCCGAAGCGGTCAGCGTAAGGTCGATATCGATGCGGCCGAATCCCGGCCGGAGTGGACCGATGGGGCCGTCGAAGCCGTCGAAGTCCTCGAAGTCGAAGAAGGAGCCGATGCTGCCCTTGATCGACGCCGTGCGCAGCAGCGGGTCGATCGCGATGTCGCCGTCCCCTTCCCCGAACGAGCACATGCCGATCCCAAACTGGGCGCCGCGTATCTCGACGCACAGCCCATCGTCTTCGGCGGGAGCGGCCGGTGGAACGCCCGTTGGATCGTCGATGATGGCGGGATAGGCCGAGAGCGTCTCGGTGCCGGCGACCGAGACGCGCACCAGGCGGTTGCGCATCGTTACGGCGGCTCCGCGTGACAGGTCCCCGCCGGCGCAGCCGAACGCGGTTTCGGGAACTTCAGCGCCCATGCACCAGAAGCTGCCTCCGGCATCGCGCGGTTCCCTGGCCGTGCCGCATCCAGTCGGGGATGTGATCGTGGATCCTGCGCTGACGTGCTGGGAGATCGCGCCACCGGCGCCGGACATCGCGACCCGTCCAAGAGTCTTCTGGAACGTCACCGTGCCGCCGGCCGCGGCCATCCGGTACGCGACCGGAGTCGTGGCGCCGCTCCACGCAAGCCGGCAATCGCCGTCGGTTCCCTGGAACGGACTGACCCCAGGAATCAGTTCTTCCTGACCGGCGTCGAAGGTCACGTCGACCGTGACGCGCCCCAGGCCCAAGCGGCGCTCGACCCAGGACCCTTTGAAGGTGGCCGTTCGCAGCAGTGGGTCGATGGTCAGCGTGATCGGCACGTCGCAGAAGACCGCGTCGGCCCGCCGAGTTGTGATCATCAGGCAGGCTGCCGCTACGACCGGCCCCGACGCCGCACCGTTGACCGGCGCCGACGGCCCGGTCAGCTCGAACCCATACAGGCCCACGCGCCCGGCCTTTGACAGCGCCATCGCTTCGGCGGTCCGGACGGTTCCGGCGCCGGCGCAAACGAAGACGGGCTGGGTTTCGGACAGACCGCAGTAGCGCTTCTTCTTGACGGGCTTTTCGGCCAGGGAGGGGACCGGCGCAAGCGTCGCGGAAACCAGGACCAGCGTTAGCAAGCGGAGCATCGATCGATGCGCCACGGTGCACCTCCCCGGGCCGGCCCCTGTCGGTCAGGTTGGCCGGACCCCACGATGATAGTTCGGTTGGGTTGGTTCGCATTCCTCCCTGGTTCCACCCGTTTTGCCCCCACCTATATAGGGCCTTCGGAGCGACAACCCCGCGGCATCCTCGTTTTGCCTCAAGAACCGGCCCAGCGGGGCCGATTCCCTGGCATGAGGATTCAAGACGTGACCCGACCTTCTTCCCCAGATCTTTCCCTTCGCCGTCCCCGACGGCGAGCCTTGGCGTTCACGCTGCTGGGGTGCCTGGCCGTTCAGGCCGGGTTCGCGGTGCTGCCGGCCGCGGCCGCGGCCTCGGCATCTGCGGCTGCTGCTTCGCGAGCGCCCTCCAAGATCCGCAAGACCCACAGCGACCCGGCAATCAAGCTGCCGAACGTGCCGCGCCCCCGGCGCGCTCAGAGCCCCGGCGGCACGGTGACGGCAGCCCAGGCCTCCGCGCCCGCATGCTCGTCGTCGCATTCCCAGGGCTACCAGATGATCTACGCGCGACCCAGCGACGTCCCGTCGCGGCTGGCCTCGCTGCAAGCCGCGTTCCTGGCCGACGCCGCCGCCGCCGCCGAGCGCATTACTGCCGACAGCTCGGCGTCCCCAGTCCAGCCTCGCTTCTTCTGCAACGTGCTGGACGTGTCCACCGGGCAGCCGTCGTCCAGCTACGGAAGCGACCCGATGACCGCCATCATGAATCAGCTTCAAGGGCTTGGCTATGGATCGACGGCCCGCAAGTACCTGGTTTGGTGGGACGGGCCCGAGCACCCGGTCGCCTGCGGAGAGGGCACGTTCGTCGACGACGACCGCCCGTCCGCGGCGCTGAATTGGAACAACACCGGCCCCGACTACGCGGTGGTCTACAAGCCGCAAGGCACCGGGCAGTTCTGTGGATGGACGACCGTGCTGCACGAGGTTGGCCACACGCTGGGTGCCGTCATGAAGACGGCGCCGCATGCCACGCCCGGCTTCCACTGCACCGACGAAAACGACGTCTTGTGCTACCCGGACGACGCCGGCGTCGTCATGACCAACACGTGTCCGGGAACCTACATCTACTTCGATTGCAACAAGGACGACTACTTCAGCGTGTCGCCGGGGGTTGGGTCGTATCTGTCCACGCACTGGAACACCTTCAACTCGTCTTGGCTGGAGACGGCATCGTCGGCGCCACCGCCTGCCTCGACGCCGCCCGACACCACGATCACCCAGAAGCCGGGAGTCGCATCCGGATCCACGACGGCGACGTTCGCGTTCGGCTCGACACAGAGCGGATCCACGTTCACCTGCTCGCTGGATGGAGCCCTGGCGTCGTCGTGCACGTCGCCGGCGTCGTACTCGGGCCTGGCGCAGGGCAATCACACGTTCGCGGTGACGGCCAGCGCGGGCGGCACTCCCGATCCGTCGGCCGCAACCGCGTCGTGGCGCGTGGACACCGTCGCGCCGACGGTGTCGTTCACCGCGCCGACGACGGTCATGCTGACGTCCCGACAGACCAACCTGGTCTGGTCGGCGACCGACGCCGGCCCCATCCCCCTGCACGAGGTCCGTTACCGCGCCGCGTCGATCTACAGCAGCGGCTTCGGCGGGTATGTGCCGTGGAAGCAGTTTGCCTCGCCCGGCGCGACGTTCATCGGTGGAGGCGGATGGACGTACTGCCTGTCCGTGCGATCGATCGACCAAGCCGGCAACGCATCGCCCTGGTCGGGTGAACGCTGCATCGCCGTCCCGGTTGACGACCGATCCGCATCGGTGTCCTCGATCGATCGAGCCACAGGATCGTCGTTCTATCAAGGCACCGTGTCCATCGGCCGCGTGACCAACGGGCGCATGACGCTGTCCAACGTGAAGGCCAAGCGACTGGCCGTGCTGCTGCAGATGTGCTCAAGCTGCCGGTACGTGGACGTCTACTGGAACGGGACGCTGATCAAGAAGCTGGCTCTGTATTCCGCATCCGCCAAGTGGGCCAACATCCCGCTGGCCACCTTCGGATCCCGCAGCACCGGGACGCTTACCTTCGTGGTGCGCTCCCCGGTCTTCGTCGTAGACGCAATCGGCGTTTCCCAAGCCTGATCTCGCACGACCTGCGGCTGCACCGTCTAACTCTGCGGGTACGTGTAGATCTTGTAGTCGCAGATCCGCTGAAAGCCGATTGCTTCGTAGAT
>JBKKBA010000248.1:0-3469 GCA_046714275.1 Actinomycetota bacterium | reverse complement strand
ACACAGGGTTGCCCGCCACCGGAGGAGACCATGCGCCGATTCCATAGGACGCTATCGACTGTTTTGACGCTGGTCATCGGGCTTTTACCGATCGGTGCCCTCTCGGCGGACGAAATCCTCGCTTCTGGTGATCGGATCCGGGTCGTCATCGAACTGGCTGATCCGCCCCTCGCCACGTATCAAGACTCCATTCCGCGCGTACGCGGCGTGCTCGTCGCTCGTTCGCCGGACGGCCATCTTGAGACTGCGGCCCCCGCAAGCCGTATCTACCTGCGCCACCTCGCGGAGCGGCAGCGCTCGTTCGAGCGGCGGCTCGCCGCCGTGGCTCGTGGCGTTGAGATTCATTGGCGGTACCGCATTGCGTTCAACGGAGTGACCGCGTTGCTGCGACGTGAGTCGCTTCCCGCGGTGCGCGCTCTTCCCGGCGTCGTCGCCGTCACGCAGACGTACCGGTTGGAGCCCGAACTGGATCAGAGCAACACGCAGCTCGCCCTTTCGTCGATGTGGTCGGCGTTCCCAGCCAGCCCGCTCGGCGCCGGCGCGGGACGGAGAGTCGCGCTGATCGACAGTGGCGTGAATCCGCTCCATCCGTTCTTCTCTCCGGCCGGATACACGGCGCCGGATGGTTACCCGAGGGCCGAGCGTGTCTCCGGTGGCACCCGCACGCCGCTGCCCACGGCGCTGTACGCAAGCAACAAGGTCATCGTCGGAAACGTCTACACGCCGCCGGATGGCACGGGGACGCCCTGGGGACCGGGCTCGACGCACGGCACGCACGTCGCCGGCATCATGGCCGGCGTCGCCGGTACGTACCCGTACGCGCTCGGTGGCCGCACCTGGGATCTGAAGTTCTCGGGAATGATTCCGGGCGCATACATCATGAGCTACGTTCCGGCCGGCGACTCGGCGGAATTCCTTGCGGCCGTCGAAGATGTTGTAGCCGACAAGGCCGACGCGGTGAACATCAGCCTGGGTCACTCGTACTGGCTGACGGGCGACCCCGTCCACGACCCACTACGCAAGGCGCTCGAAGCGGCCGTCGCCGCGGGCACCGTCGTGTCGGCGTCGGCGGGCAACGCGGGATCCAACGGCGACTCGACCGTCACCGGATCGTGGAAGCTCAGCGACAAGATCATCACTGTCGCGAGTAGCTCACACGGGCGCATGTTCGCCAACAAGCTGAGCGTGACCGGCTCATCGACGCCACCCGCGTCGCTGCGCGACCGGATCGCCGTTCCGGCAGCCGTCCCCGCACCGCCCTTCGTCGCATCGTTCTCCGGCCAGTACGTCGTGGCTCCCGGTGGATCCGGACCCGACGCGGGGCTGGCGTGCTCGACGCTCTCGCCGAATGCCGTCGCGGGAAAGATCGTCCTTGTGCAACGTGGCGGATGCACCTTCGAGGTCAAGAAGAACAGCGTCAGGGATGCGGGTGGCATCGCGATGATCGCGTATACCAACGCGCCCGATCTCCCGTCAGTGATGTCGTTTACGCCTCCGGCGATCCCCGCGGTGATGGTCAGTCGCGCCGACGGCCGCGGCATGGTGGCGTGGGCGAAGAGCGACTCCGCGCCCACGGTCACGATCGACCCGCCGACCCAGCGCATCACGAATGCTCCCTCGGACGTCGTCTCGTCGTTCAGCAGCAGGGGCCCCGCCCCGCTCATGACGATCAAGCCGGATATCACCGCGCCCGGGTTCAGCGTGTTGTCGTCCGTCGTGGATGGCAACACCGGTGCCGTTGCGGCGCCGCTCTTCGAGCAGCTGTCAGGGACGTCAATGTCCACGCCGCACGTCACCGCGCTCGCCGCCGCGACCAGGGGCCTGCATCCCACGTGGACCCCGATGCAGATCAAGAGCGCGCTCATGAACACCGCGCAGACGCAGATGTATCTCGACGCGACGCGGTCCACGCCGGCATCCGTCCGCGATCGCGGAGCAGGTCGCGTTCGCCCGGCTCGGCTGGTCAACCCCACGCTGACGTTCGACCCGCCGAGCGTGAGCTTCGGCCTGGTCCGCTCGGGCGATACTCAGAGCGTCACGATCACGGCGACGGACATGCGACGCGCATCCCGCCCGACGGCGAAGGCGAGGAGCGTTCGCGTGAGACCGGTCAAGGGGCACAGCCGTGTCGTTGTCGCTCCGACGACAGCGTTTGCGACGGCCCCCGGATCGGCAGCGTCGTTGAGCGTCACTGTGAGCACGACCGGCGCTCCCGCCGGCGATTACGAGGGCTTCATCGAGGTCCGTTCGGAAGCCGACCTGTACACGCTTCCGTACTGGGTGCGCGTGCAGAACCCCGCGGAGACGAAGGACGCCCTGCTGATCGACTGGGATCGAAACGTGTCCGCAAACCTCGCGAACGTCTACACCCGAGCGCTTCGCACTCTCGGCCTCTCGTACGACGTGTTCGACGGTGGAACCTCGACTGCACCGACCGGGAACCCCGGCCCGACGCTGCTGCAGTTGCAGAAGTATCGAACGGTCGTCCTGTTCACCGGCAACAACAGATCGAACTGGTCGGCCGCACACGTGGGCGGGTCGTTCCCTCTGCAGGGCTATCTGCTGGGAGGCGGCCGGCTCATCCTTGTGGGACAGGATCTCCAATCGCAGGTGGTGTACAACCAGAACCAGGGATCCGATTTCTTGCTCACGTCGATGGGCGGATGGATCGACGGCGCGACCACAGCTTCGACACCGGCGGCGTGCCAGACGATCACGAGCGACACCAACTTCTACGGTGAGGGGACGCCTGCCGACGCGCTCACCACCACGCTGGAGCTTCTTGGTGGAACGATTGACGTCAGCGTCGAGGCGGGGTCCGACGACGCCGGCGCCCAGACCCGTCCCGACGCGGGCCGGGTCGTAACCGCCGACGACGACACCGATCCGTGCGTGGGGCTCTACAACGCCGACGGCATCGCGCCGCATGCGCGTGTGCTCGGCAGCTACGTGACGACCGAGCGTAACGGTATCGCCATGCCGCGCAACGAAGACAGGGTGGCGACCGGAGTCGCGCCCGACCTCACCTTGGAGCGGTCCGCACGACGTGTTCCGTGGTCGGCGGCGGTCCTGCACGTCGGCATCGAAGGAATCAACGAGGGCGCGGGGCGGCTCACGCGTGCGGCTGCGCTGGGACGGCTGTACGACTTCGTCAACGACAGCGTGTCGGTTCAGATCGCGCAGACCCGCACCGGCAAGACCGTGGACCTCGTCGCGCGCGCGACCTCCACGCGTCGCGCGAAAATCGTCAAGTATCGCTGGAGCTTCGGCGACGGCTCGGAGATCGTTGAGACGACGACCAACCGCATGCGGCACACGTTCGGCGCGCGCGCCTATACCGTGCGAGTCCAGGCGATCGATGCGCTCACAAGGTCCGGCGTCGGCGCGGCGACGGTTGACCTTCGCCCGAGCGTCCTCGGCCGCGGGGAATCGAAGCCTTCCGCGCCAGACCTGCCGGCCACCGAGGTGG
>JBKKBA010000247.1:0-4329 GCA_046714275.1 Actinomycetota bacterium | reverse complement strand
CCCTTGCTCGGCCAGCCTAGCCAGATCGCCATCGACGAAGGCGTCAACCCCGGGGCCTTGCAGACCGATCGCGTTCAGCATTCCCGAAGGGGTTTCCGCGCCGCGCGGAGGCGCGATGCCGGCACGGGGCTCTTTCATGACGGTCTTACACACCACCGCGCCCAGCGCCGACAGGTCGGTGATCGTGCTCATCTCGCGTCCCGAGCCGAAGCAGCCGGATGCCGACAGCACCGGGCTGCGAAGGCGCACGCCGGCGAGATCCACGCTCATGTTCACGCCCATGCGATGCTCCGTCCGTCGAAGACGGGGCCCTCCAGGCACGACCGGACGTGACGGCGGTAGCCCTCTTCGTGGGTGGGCACGACGCACGTCCAGCAGATGCCGATGCCGCAGCCCATGAACTCTTCCACGGCAACCTGGGCCGGCGTGGCGGGTGGCGTTGCTTTCGTGACGGCCGCGAGCATGGCCATCGGCCCGCACGCGTACACCGCGTCGGCGGCAATGCCGCTCATCGCGTCGGTGACCCGGCCGTGGATCCCGGCGCTGCCGTCATCGGTCGTCACCGTTACCCGGTCGGCCAAACCCCGGGCGCGATCGACTTCGAAGAGCCGGTCTTCGGATGCCGCGCCCAAGATCAGGTGCGTGCGCACACCCGAGCCCTTCAGGCGCGCGGCCATGAAGATCAACGGCGCGGCGCCGTAGCCGCCGCCGACCAGCAGCGCCGTCGCGCCGGGTTGGGGTGGCGTGTAGGCACGGCCCAGCGGACCGGTCATCGCGATCCGGTCGCCCGGTTGGAGCCCGGCAAGCCACGCGGTGCCGTCGCCGGCGATGTCGAAGCCGATCTGCACCACGCCGTCGGTGGCGTCCAGGATGGAAAACGGCCGGCGCAGCAGGCAACCCGGCGCGCGCTGCTCAACAGAGACGAACTGACCCGGGTTTGCCGCGGCGGCAACCTGCGGATGCTCGAGCGACAGGATCACGTACGGTCCGGCTGCCGTTCGGGAACGCACGACCGCATCCGCGACGGCGACGACGCCGGCCGCAAGAGACCCGGCCGAAACGCTCACGCGAGATATTCCTGAAGGCTCATGACCGAGGGCTCGCTGCGGATCAGGTCCTCGATGCCTTGCACGGCGGCCAGCACTCCCGACATCGTCGTGATGCACGGCACGCCGAAGCGGACGGCGGCGGTCCGGATATATTCACCGTCGGCGCGCGGACCCTGACCCGACGGTGTGTTGATGATCAGCGCGACGCTGCCTTCGGCAATCATGTCCCCGACGTGCGGAGCGCCCCCTCCGACCTTGGCAACCTCGGTGACCGGCAAGCCGTTGCGGCGCAGCAGGTCCGCGGTTCCCTCCGTTGCCACCAGATCGAAGCCCATCGCCGCCAACTGGCGCGCGGGAAGCACGATCGCGCGCTTGTCGCGATCGGTGACGCTGATGAAGACCCGGCCGGTCAGCGGCAACCGCGCGTCGGCTGCCTCTTCCGCCTTGGCGAAGGCGGCGCCGAACGAGCGGTCGATTCCCATCACCTCGCCGGTGGACTTCATCTCGGGTCCCAGCAGCGTGTCCACGCCGGGGAACCGACTGAACGGCAGGACCGCCTCTTTGACGGCTACATGGGTGAAGGCCATCCGAGCCATCGGATCCAAGGCCGGCAGCAATCCCGCTGCGCGGAGGGAGGCAAGCGATTCGCCGGCCATGACGCGCGCGGCGATCTTGGCCAGCGGCACGCCGGTCGCTTTCGAAGTGAACGGCACCGTCCGCGAGGCGCGGGGGTTGGCTTCCAGGACGAACACTCCCCCATCCTGGACCGCGTACTGAATGTTCAGGAGCCCTCGCACTCCCAACGCTTCGGCGATCCGGCGCGTGGACTCGCGAATCTGCGCGATCTGGGACTTGGACAGCGTGTGCGGTGGGATGACGCAGGCCGAATCGCCGGAGTGGATGCCGGCTTCCTCGATGTGCTCCAGCACGCCGCCAAGGAACAGCTCGTCGCCGTCGAAGATCGCATCGGTGTCCACCTCGATGGCGTCTTCCAGGAAGCGATCGATGAAGACCGGATGATCGGGCGAGATCGCCGTCGCCGATCGCACGTAGGCGGCCAGTGATTCCGGCTCGTAGGCGATCTCCATACCACGGCCGCCCAGCACGTAGGAGGGACGGACCAGCACCGGGTATCCGATCCGTTCGGCGATCGCCTGCGCGTCGGGGACCGAGTCGGCCAAGCCCCAGGGCGGCGCCGCCATTCCCAGCGCCGACAGGACCTTGCCGAAGCGCCCGCGGTCCTCGGCAAGATCGATGGCGTCCGGTTGCGTCCCCAGGATCGGCACGCCGGCAGCAGCCAGACCGGCGGCCAGCTTCAGCGGCGTCTGACCGCCAAGCTGGACGATGACCCCGACCGGATTCTCGATGCGCACCACTGCCAGGACGTCTTCCAGCGTGAGCGGCTCGAAGTACAAGCGATCCGAGGTGTCGTAGTCGGTCGAGACGGTCTCGGGATTGCAGTTAATCATCACCGTGTCGTAGCCGGCTTCCTTCAGGGCGAAGGAGGCGTGAACGCAGCAGTAGTCGAACTCAATTCCCTGCCCGATCCGGTTGGGGCCGCTCCCCAAAATCACGATCGTGGGCCGCCCGGACGGTCGCGCTTCGTTTTCCTCTTCGTAGGTCGAGTAGAAGTACGGTGTCTGGGCTTCGAACTCGGCGGCGCAGGTATCAACCGCCTTGAAGACGGGCAGCACGCCGGCGGCTTCGCGCTCGGCGCGCACGTCTTGCTCGGTCGAGCCGGTCAGCACGGCGATCTGCCGGTCGCTGAAACCTGCGCGCTTGGCGTCCAGCATCAGATCCGCGCCGCGACTCCCCTGCCCCTCGCGCTCCAGCGAACCGCGAACGCGGATGATGCGCGCGATCTGATGCAGGAACCACGGATCGATGCCCGTCCGTGCCGCGACATCGTCGATCTCCGCTCCGGCGCGAAGCGCGGCTTCGACGGCGAACAGACGGTCGGGGCTGGGCCGCTCGATAGAAGAAAGAAGGTCCTCAAGCGACTGGCCGGGATCGAATCCGTCGCCATTCAGGCCGAAGCGGCCCTGTTCCATCGAACGGATGCCCTTCTGGAGCGCCTCGGGGAAGGTCCGGCCGATCGCCATCACCTCGCCGACCGACTTCATCACCGTGCCCAGCAGCGGGTCGAAGCCTGGGAACTTCTCGAACGCGAAGCGCGGGATCTTGACGACCACGTAGTCGATCGCCGGCTCGAAGGATGCCCACGTTCGGCGCGTGATGTCGTTGGGGATCTCATCCAGGAGATACCCAACGGCAAGCTTGGCGGCGATCTTGGCGATCGGGAAACCGGTGGCCTTCGACGCAAGCGCCGACGAGCGAGATACGCGCGGGTTCATCTCGATTACGACCATGCGACCATCGCGAGGGTTCACCGCGAACTGGATGTTTGATCCCCCGGTATCCACGCCGATCGCCCGGATGCAGCGAAGCGCGGCGTCGCGCATGCGCTGGTAGTCGCGGTCGGTCAGGGTTTGGGCGGGCGCGACGGTGATGGAGTCGCCGGTGTGAACCCCCATCGGGTCCAGATTCTCGATCGCGCAGATGATGACGACGTTGTCGGCGGTGTCGCGCATCACCTCCAGCTCATACTCCTTCCAGCCAAGCACGCTTTCTTCCACCAAGATCTCGCTGATGCGGGAGCCGGAAAGACCCTGGCCGGCAATCCGGAGCAGATCCTGGTCGTTCCAGGCGATGCCGGACCCGGCGCCGCCCATCATGAAGGACGGCCGCAGGATCACCGGATACCCGATCTGCTTGGCGACGGCTTGGGCTTCTTCCAGCGTGTAGGCCCAGCCGCTTCGGGGAAGGTCCAGGCCCGCTTGCTCCATCATCTCCCGGAACAGCCTTCGGTCCTCGCCGCGCCGAATCGCATCCAGGCGCGCGCCGATCAGCTCGACCTCGTACTTCTCCAGCACGCCGGATTCGGCCAGATCCACGGCGACGTTCAGCGCCGTCTGTCCGCCGAGCGTCGGCAGCAGGGCCTGCGGGCGCTCGCGCTCGATGACGCGGGCGACAAACTCGGGAGTGATCGGCTCGATATAGGTGCGATCGGCGAACTCGGGGTCGGTCATGATCGTCGCCGGGTTGGAGTTCACCAGCACCACCCGGTACCCATCGTCACGAGCATGTCCGAGGGGGAGCGCGCGCTGGCCGGCATAGGCCTGCCCGCGATCATCCGCCCCGGCTTCACCATGGGCGGCCAGGGTGGCGGCATCGCGCGCACGGAGCCCGAGTACCGCCAGCGCGTGGCGGAGGGGCTCGC
>JBKKBA010000246.1:0-3882 GCA_046714275.1 Actinomycetota bacterium | reverse complement strand
GACCAACACCGGGACACCGACCAACACCGGGACGCCCACCAACACCGGGACGCCCACCAACACCGGGACGCCCACCCCCACGAACACCGGCACCGGCGGAGCTTCCGGTTCGATGACGATGGGCGTTTCGCCCGGTAGCGGCGTCTACGGCACGGACTTCGTGATCTCCGGCGAGGTGAAGTGTCAGGGTGCAGTGGTTTCGAATGCGCGCGTGGAGGTCTTCCGGCGCTTTGTGGGAAGCGCGAACGTCGAGGTGATGCAAGCCACGTCCGACGTGCAGGGTCGCTATGCGATCCGCGACACGGATCTGCGCGCGTCCGCCGACTACAGCGGCACCTGGGATGGCTCAACGGGCTGCCCGTCGGGGGCCGAAACCGGGTCCGGACAGCGGCGCGCAACCGTCCGGCCGGGCGTCACCATCAACGTGCTGGACTCGACGCTTCGGCGCGGACAGAACGCGACCTTCAGCGGCAAGGTCATTCCCGGCCACCCCGGCAAGAGGGTCTACCTTCAGGTCTACCGCGGCACCCAGCAGCGGTGGGACTACGTGGCGGAGGCCAAGCTGACGTCCAGCTCGACCTACACGGTGTTCTACCGGAACAGTGCAAGCGGCTACCTGATCTTCCGCTTGGCGTATGCCACGCAGGACCTGGATCACGCCTGGAATCTCAGCCGGAACGTCCGGGTCGACTGGTCGCCATAACCGAGCAAATAGTTTTCTATAGAGGGCGGGGATTCCCGCCCTCTCTCTATTTCACAAGCGCGCTCTGGCTGGAATCGCGGATTGGGGGAATAGAATCAACCAGACCTGAGCGAGGGAGTGAAGCATGCGTGCAATCAAACAGTCGTGGAAGCCCGTTTCGTGGGGAACGTTGCTGCTGGGGATGGCGACCCTGCTGTCCTACATCCTTCTGGGAGGGGTGCCGGCAGGAGCCGCGCACGGGATAGGAACACTGGACTACGGCGCTGAGCCCGAAAACGCTCTGACGTCGGCGCCCAAGACGTTCACCGTGACCCTGAGCGACGCAGTCGCCGAACCGACCAGAATCTTCATGGAAATCTTGGGTGGGGCGAATGACCCAGACTTGAGTGACACATCGGGCGGCGTGTCCTACGTTACCCCCGACAAGAATTGCTTGATCGCAAAAGGCGCGAACACCTGCGACATCACGTTCCAGTTCACGCAATCGGGCACCGCGACGGTCGCGTTCTACGTCAACAAACACGAGATCGACACCGAAGAAGGCCCAACAGAAGCAGGCCTGAGTTCTCAACCGGGCTGCCAAACGACGGAGCCCGATAGAACCGATGTTGTGCAAGTCATCGTTGCCGGCGTTGCAGGCACCGTTCCCGCACCCGAGGCGACGCCTGGCGACACGAGCCTTCCGTACAACTGCGCGACGGGATCCCGCGAGCCATCGGCCTCGATGACCGCGACGGCCAGCGGCACCTCCACCGGGACGACATCAACCAGCCCCAGCACCTCGACCAGTCCCTCGACATCCACCAGTCCCTCGACATCCACCAGTCCCAGCACGTCTACGAGTCCGTCGACATCCACCAGTCCTTCAACCTCCACCAGCCCCAGCACGTCTACAAGTCCGTCGACGTCGACCAGTCCCACCAGCAGCCCAACTACCGGTACGGCGACGATCACGATCGGCGTCCTTCCTGCGGTCGGTGTCTACGGCACGGACTTCGTGGTGTCGGGAGATCTGCGCTGCAACAACCAGGCCGTTGCCGCGGAAGAGGTCTTGATCGGCTTCGTGTACACCCGGCCGGACTCCCCTCTGTTAGTCGCCGCGGCCGAGACCGATGCGACGGGCCGCTACTCCGAGGTGATTCCCGACCTGCCGGCCAGCGCTGAGTTCATCGCCGTTTGGGATGGGAACACGGCCTGCCCCGACGGAGCCGAGAGTCCGAATACCCCCATCGCTCGCGTCCGTCCCGGCTTGATCCTGAACGCCGACCGCAGCGAGGGCGCGCCGACCGGAACCCTCATCACCTTCAGTGGACGAGTCCTGCCCGAGCATCCCGGCAAGAAGGTCTACCTGATGCTTCTGCAGGGAAGCACCGGCGTCTGGAAGATCGTCGGGGAAGGGCCTCTGGACGCGAACTCCAGCTACCGGATCCGCTATCGGAAGCAGGCCAACGTGGTCCTGTGGTTCCGGACGGCCTACCCCACCCAGGACTCGGACCACCTGTGGAACTGGGGCCGGATCCTCAAGATCTAACGCTAAACGCTACACGTGGCTACACGTGCTCACCGGCGGCGACGATCCCGCCGGTGAGTTCTTTTCC
This sequence comes from Actinomycetota bacterium, assembly GCA_046714275.1. Taxonomy (GTDB): domain Bacteria; phylum Actinomycetota; class AC-67; order AC-67; family AC-67; genus JBKKBA01. The sequence goes on along the minus strand of JBKKBA010000246.1, from coordinate 1,581 downwards.
GGCCCCGATCACCGCGCCCGGTCCAACGATCGCATCAGTGACGATGGCCCCAGGTTCCACTCGCACATCGCTCATCAGAACCGAGCCCCGAACCGTGGCTCCTTCGGCGATGCGCACGCCATCGGCCAAACAGGCTCGCGGGCCGACGGTCGCACCCGGCTCGACAACCGCTCCCTTGGCAATCAGCACATCGCCGTCGGTGACGGGCTGGTCCGGCCGCCACAGCGACCGCTGCTCGATCAGATCCCAATGAGCCTGCAAGTAGCGTTCCGGAGTGCCGATGTCCAGCCAGTAGGCATCCGACACGAAGCCGTACACCCCTTCCCCTCGCTCCACCAGTGCGGGAAACAGTTGCCGCTCGAAAGACCATGCGACGCCCGCCGGAACGTCGTCCAGCACGCGCGGCTCCAGCGCGTAGGTCCCCGCGTTGATCGTGCCGCCGGCGCGGGCGATGTGCGGCGGAGGCTTCTCAAGGAACTGCTGCACCCGGCCGTCGCCGTCCAGCGACACCAGCCCGTACGGACCGGCGTCGTCAACCGGCTTCAGCGCGATCGACAAGGCCGCTTCGCTTCGGCGATGATCTGCCAGCATCGCGGCCAGATCCAGGTCGGTCAGCACGTCGCCGTTGAACACGATCGTCGTCCCGTCTAACTGATCGCGTACGCTCCGCACCGCGCCGCACGTGCCCAGCGGCTGGTCTTCCCGGCTGACCGTCAAGTTGATCCCTCGCTTCGCCATCCGGTCGGCGAACGGCTGAAACTGGTCGGAAAGATAGCCCGTCAGAAGGATCGCATCGGTGATGCCATGTCGAGCCATGAGCGCGAGCTGATGCTCAAGAAACGGCACGTTGCAGATCGGAAGCAGCGGCTTCGGCGTGGTGTAGGTGATAGGACGCAGGCGGGTGCCCTCGCCGCCGGCCAGGATGACGGCGCGCGTCATGCAAAGTCCTTGATCGCTTCGGAGAGCGCTTCGCGCCAGTGGCGCAGCGGAGCGAAGCCGGCCGCCTTCCAGGCGGCCGGCTGAAGCGGGGCGTAGGTGGAACGTGCAGCGGCCCGAGGCGGCAGCTCATCGGTGCGCACCGGCTGAACCAGCTCCCCGTCCAGCCCCGCGGCCTCGACGATGGCTCGCGCGAACTGGAACCGCGAGCACTCCCCGCCGCCGGCCAGGTGGAAGATTCCTGCGGCCGGCCGGTCGATCAGGTTCACCAGCCCTTCAACCAGATCCCGAACCCACGTCGGCGAGCCGGTCTGGTCGGTGACGACGCGCAGTTGATCGCCGGCGCGTGCGCGATCCAGGATCTGCGACAGGAACGTGCGGTGTCCCGCGCCGTACACCCACGCGGTGCGGGCGATCGCGGCAAGCGGATGAGCTTCCAGCACCAGGCGCTCCCCTGCCGCCTTGCTCTCTGAGTATGCGCTGATCGGCGACGGAACATCGTCTTCGCGGTACGGGCGGCCCAGCGTGCCGTCGAAAACAAAGTCGGTGGAAAGATGAACGCAGAACGCGCCGGATTCCGCGGCTGCGGCCGCGACATGGCCGGCGCCGGCGGCATTGACGGCGAACGCGTCGTCCCGCCGGGAC
>JBKKBA010000245.1:0-5721 GCA_046714275.1 Actinomycetota bacterium | reverse complement strand
GCGTACACCCTCCTTGCCCAGCCCCGGCCTGCAGACGTTATTTGAGGATGGCGAATCGATCGCCATCGCGACGATTCCTTTCCAGACGGCGACGTCGTTCTGCACGGCCGGGCACCCCAGGAATCCCACCTCGACCGGCGCTCTGGGGTTGGAGATGTCGATCACGTGAAGGCCACCCTCTTTGGGTGACGGATCCTCAGAACCGACGTAGGCATAGTTTCCTTCGAACGCCAGGTCGGTTCCGGTCGTGAACCCGACGCGGCCCGCCGGCGTCATGTTGGCCGTGCGATCGGCAACGACTCCGTAGTCGGTACCGTGGCCGGCCCGGTACTCAAACTCGATGGCAGCTCCGTGGAGGAGCCAGACGACGGCTTGAACGCCGCAGACGCGGCCACCTTCCTCCGGATTGTTGAACGTGTAGGACAGGCAGGCGGTGCCTGCGGCGTTGTAGAAGGTGACGTTCGCCTGGTCGAAGCCTGTCGTCTTTGTCAGCCGCAGGATGAACCGGGTACCGACGGTCGCGGCGTCAACGGCGAATACGTAGCCGGCCGCACCGTTGACGGCTCCGCCGCTTGTTGCGAACGCGGTTCGCGCCGGCCCCGCGCCGGCGGCCGTTGAAAGAACCGATCCGTTGATGACCTGTTGGGCGGCGCCCGCGCCCTTCGCTATCAGGCGGAAGAAGGCTAGTGACGGCGATCCGATGCCGGTGTTCGTGTCGTAACCCGGCCGTGGCGGGTTCGTGCCGAACTGTTCGAACGTCTTCAGCACGCGCTTGGTGGCGCCGCTCACACCGCTGATGTAATCGGTTCGGATTCCGGCCTTCACGTCGCCGGCAAGGGTGATGTCCCGGAAGGCCTGCTCGCTACGGCCGAGGGTGCTGACGCGGTACAGCAGTGGGTTCACAAAGCCAAGCGCCTGTTTCGCTTGCTGGTTCGCAAGGGCCAGAAGGGCGCCGAACAGGGCAGTGCTTGCCGTGTCGGCGTTGATGCGACGCTCGGCGTATTTCTTCGAGCCGTCGGGGAACAGCATCGTGTACCCGATCAACATCCCGGTCTCCGCATCCCCGTTGACGGCGATGTCGGGAACCGTCCGGCCCAGGATCCCTCCGTAGGGCCGCTGCGCAAGCGACAGCGGCACGACCGGAGCCTGGTAGTCGGGCTGGCGATAGATCTGGCTGGTCCCGCCCCCGCTGCCGCGATAGGCGAGCGGGTTGGGGTTCTGCCATTTGCCGTCTGCGAAAGTGCGCGTGGTCTTCGCCCAGCCAAGCTCGCGAAGATACTTGCCGTTCTTACCCAGCAGCAGACTGGTCGCGCCGACGGCGGTCACCATCGGGTTGTGCGCCGGGAACGACACGCTGGGATGCGCCGGGACGATCGGGACGTTCGGCACGACGACACCGGCGGCGGGCTGCTCGTCGGTCTGGGTCGCGTTAAACCCGGAGTTGTCGCCAAGGTCGCCGCTGGCGACCAGAAGTGAGATGCCGGTCGCGGCGGCCTGCTCGGCCGCACGGTCGATTGGCGCGGTGTCCGACGGCAGCACCAGCGACTCGGACGCCGAATACCAGCCGTTGACGATCACCTCGCCCAGATGGCGATCCACCGCCAGCAGCATCGCGTTCGGCAAGTCCAGCGAGGACGTTGACCCGACGTAGAGATAGTTCGCGCCGGGCGCGATCGCGCGCATCGACTGAAACAGCATGGCGCTTTGCTGCATCCAAACCTGCGGGCGCAGCACCGACTGAGTTGGATCGGCGGGGGTCTCGTACGCGCCGGGATACGAGAACTGAGAGACCTGCCCTTCCTTCAGGGCGGGAAGCCCCCGGCGCTTGGACCATTCCGCCAAATCCGCCGGCAGATTGCGCAGCGCATGCGATCCGATCATCACGATCGTTTCGCCGGCGCCGTCGATCTTTTGCTTGATCATCTTGTCGACGCCGTAAGCCGCGCGAAGTGCTGCGACCGACGTGGCGCACTGAACGGCGGGATGGCGCTTGCCGTTCAACAGCGGAGCTTTCGGGTCGGTCGTCTCGCCGTCGTAGGCCGAGCACGGCTTGGGGTACAGCACCGCGGCAGGCGGCGCGGCGTCGGCCGGGTTGGGCGGCGTCTGCGGGATCCGCGGCGGGGGGTCGGAGGCGATGGCGGCGGGATTCATGAACATCTGTGGCGTCAGCCGCTCGCCTGGTGTCAGCAGGGCCATCGATTGGTCCAGGCCGCGCACCAAGATGCCCAGCCGCGCCAGCGCTGCGGGAAGCAGCGGCGGGCCGTCGGGCGCGCGCAATCCAAAGGCGCCGACGCGGTAGCGAGACAGCGTGACCCCGAAAGCTTTCTGGACCAGATGCGCGGGACCGCGCGCCGGGACGATCACGCGGTTGAGCGGCATCTGCCCGATCTCCAGACCCTGCGCGCGGAGCCAGGAGACGGCTGCGGCGACCGTCGAACGTGACGGGGCGTAGCGAGCGCGGAACTGCTGGGACGTCAGGTAATGCCGGTACCGGGGCGACGCGGGATCCGAGACCGCATGCACCAGTTCCGTCACCGCGGCGGGGTTTCGCCACGGCAGCGTCAGCGAGATCTCCACGACCGAGCCGGAACGGACGGGCCCAAGCCTGGCGTCGGGGACCGCCCACGATGGGACCAGCGCGGGAAGTCGAACGCCGTGGAGCGTGGCCGTTGCCGGAGTGAGCGCGGCGGCGACCAGCACGATCGGAACCAAGAATCCAAAGAAGCGTCTCATGGCTCCATTAATTCGAGTCGCGCCCACAAAGCTCCTCCCTTTCCCGGCCGATCCAGGCGATAAGGATATTCCTACCATGTGAGGCAGATCGACCGGGTCGCCGATCCAGCTCGCGACCGCCGGGGCTTAGGTCCAGTCGATGCGGACGTTGCGGCCGATGTTCCAGGCGTGGTCGGTGTCTTGGGTCGGGTAGACCACGCGGAACAGCAGCGCTCCGGCCGACGTGCGCCGGTAGGTCAGCCGGAAGCGCGATGACGAATCCAGCGCGGCGACGCTTGCGTTGGCCCACGTCCTGGTCGAGCCTTGGAAGACCTGGAGGTAGACCTTGCGGCCGGCATGCGCTGGCGCGACCGTCCCGCGCAGCTCGGCCGTGGCTCCGCGCGGCAGCGGAGTCCGGGTCACGTTCGTGCTGACGCCCGGCCGCACATCACCGCGTGCGACCTTGCTGCCCGACACGCCGCACGGGCCGGTGCCGGTGGGGATCACGGCGCGATAGTCGGCCGATCGATCGGGGCGGTGGAGGACGGCGTAGCCACCCGACGTGCCGGTGACGGACTGGCCGATGGTTTGGAACGTGAACGTTCCGCCGATCCGCCTCTGCACGACCACCGTTGCGCCGGCGATCGGGCTGCCGAAACAGATCAGCGCCCCCGCTGCCTTGAAGGTCGTTCCCCACACGGCAATCGATGGCGTCACCGCGATGCTTAGGAAATTCGGTCCGGTCGGGGTGGGGGAGGGCGACGGTGACGCGGAAGGTGACGGTGACTGGGAAGGTGACGGCGAAACCGACGGTGACGGTGACTGGGAAGGGGACGGCGATGGGGAATGGGAGGCGGCGGTGGCCGGGCGATCCAGGAGCGACGGCGGGCGAACGACGGCCGGCACCGCGATCGCGACGATTGCCGGCAGGAGCCAAAGCGCGCGTCGCATCGCCGTCGCCTACGCGGTGCGCGGGTCGGGCGCGTCGGGGTTGACGCCGTAGCGGGCGATCGCGTCGGCGACCTCTTGCGGCTTGGCGTCGCCGGCCTGAGCCAAGGACTGCAGCACCGCGACGACCACGTGCTCGGCATCGATCTCGAAGTGGCGGCGCAGCGCCTCGCGCGTGTCCGAGCGGCCGTAGCCGTCCGTGCCCAGCGGAACGAACGGATGTGGGATCCATCTGGCCACCTGGTCGGGAACCGACTTCATGAAATCCGTGACGGCGACGACGGGTCCAACAGACTCCGCCAGCGCCTGGGTCACGTAGGGGGTGCGTGGCTGTTCGGTCGGGTGCAGACGATTCCATCGCTCGGCGCTCAGCGCGTCTTCCCGCAAGGCCTTGAACGAGGTCGCGCTGTAGCAGTCGGCGGCGACATCCCATTCGTCGGCCAGCATCGTCTGCGCGCGCATCGCGGCCTGCCACGCCGATCCCGAAAACACGATCGTTGCGCGGCGCTTTCCGCCGTTGGGCGCGGCGGCGAACTTGTAGAGCCCGCGCAGCACACCCTCGGCCGCGCCTTCGGGCATCGGCGGGTGCGGGTAGTTCTCGTTGTAGAGCGTCAGGTAGAAGATCACATCTTCGGGTGCGTCGCCGGTCATGCGACGGATGCCGTCGGCAAGGATCAGCGCGACCTCGTAGGCGAACGCCGGGTCCCAGGCGCAGACATTCGGCACCGTGGATGCCAGCAGCAGCGAATGACCGTCCTGGTGCTGCAATCCCTCACCGTTCAGCGTCGTGCGCCCCGCCGTTGCACCCAGCATGAAGCCGCGCGCGCGCGCATCGCCGGCCTGCCAGACCAGGTCGCCGATCCGTTGGAAACCGAACATCGAGTAGAAGATGAAGAAGGGGATCGTCTGGACGCCCCACGTTGCATACGACGTTCCGGCGGCGATGAACGAGGCCATCGATCCGGCTTCGGTAATGCCCTCCTCCAGGATCTGGCCGGTCTTGGACTCGGTGTAGGACAGAATCAGATGCGCGTCCACGGGTTCGTAGAGTTGGCCGAAGGGGGCGTAGATGCCGACCTGGCGGAACAGCGCGTCCAGGCCGAACGTACGAGCCTCGTCGGGGATGATCGGCACCACGAAGCGCCCGAAGCCTTCGTCGCGCAACATGTCGCGCAGCATCCGGCCGAACGCCATTGTGGTGGATGCCGGCTGGCCCCCCGATCCTTTCTGGAACTCGTCGAAGACCTTCGGCTTCGGTGGCGGAAGGGCAGCCGCTGTCGAGGTGCGGCGTGGGAAGGAACCTCCCAGCTTGGTGCGACGCTCCATCAGATACTGGTGCGTCGGGGATCCCGTCTCCGGCCGGTAGTACGGGGGCAGCTCTTCTTCCAGCGCCTTCTCTGGGATCTCGTCCTGCAGGTACAGGCGTTCTCGAAGCTCGAACAGTTGCTCTTGTGTCAGCTTCTTGACCTGGTGGGTGACGTTGCGCGCTTCAACATCGGGTCCCAGTGTCCAGCCCTTGATCGTCTTGGCAAGGATCACCGTCGGCGCGCCTTCGTGCTCGGTGGCGACCTTGTAGGCGGCGTAAAGCTTCCGGTAATCGTGGCCGCCGCGCGGCAGCAACCGCAACTCTTCGTCTGAGAGGTGATCGACCATCGCGCGAAGCCGCGGGTCGGGACCGAAGAAGTGGTCCCGGATGTAGTCGCCGGGTTCGGTGGCGTATCGCTGGAACTCGCCGTCCACGGTCGCGTCCATCTTGGCGACCAGCAGTCCCTCTTCGTCCTTGGCCAGCAGCTGGTCCCACTTCGAGCCCCAGATCACCTTGATCGCGTTCCACCCGGCACCGCGGAACACGGCCTCCAGCTCTTGAATGATCTTGCCGTTGCCGCGCACCGGACCGTCGAGACGTTGCAAGTTGCAATTGACCACGAAAATCAGGTTGTCCAGCTTCTCGCGACTAGCCAGCGTCAAGGCGCCCAGCGATTCGGGTTCGTCCGATTCCCCGTCGCCCAGAAACGCCCAGACGTGTTGCTTGGACGTATCGGCCAGACCGCGGTGGTGAAC
>JBKKBA010000244.1:0-2886 GCA_046714275.1 Actinomycetota bacterium | reverse complement strand
GGGCGGCGGCCGGGCTGAGCAGACCGGCCACGACCGTCGCGGCAAGCAGCAGAACTGTGATTCGCCTCACTCGCCGGATTCTATGCGGGTCGTGCTCCGGTTCACACCGGCTTTCGCACGTTCGGTTGGTCACTTGCGACCGGATTTGGGGCCGCCGGGTTTGCCGGACTCGTCGACTGCTGCCGCATCACCCCATGTTGGACCCGTCAAGCGCGGGTACTACGAAGCCGACACCTGAGATGCCATGTTGCTATCCATCGATCAATTCGCCGAGCGGGTCGGAGTGCATCCGTCCACACTGCGCCGCTGGCTGAAAGCCGGCGGCCACTTGCCGAAGCCGCTGCCCGTGAAAGCGATCGGCGGAGGCCCGTTGTGGCGTTCCGCCGATGTGGAGAAGTGGCGGGACGAACGAGTTCGCGGCGCGCTGCCTGAAGCACCCGAGTTTCCGTTCGTGCTTCCCGAGGCTGTGGGCGACGCCGAGTCGCGGCGCCCTCGTCTGATCGTCCTTCGGTAGCGTTCCGCCGGGGCGCAATGCGGTACCGCGGTCGTGGGCGCGAATGGCGTGCAGCGCGACCGTCACAGAACGCCGACGTCTACCTGCGGGACACCGCTATAGCTAAGTCGCGATTCCGCCTCCACCAGGCAATCCCCCTCCGTGCCGGACCAGTGTGGCTTTAACAGGTACTTGTTCAAACCCGGCCACCGCCGAAAGGCTGAGCCGCATCGCCCCCTAAATCCGATCAGCGAGGATCGGACTTGTAGGCGACGCTGCGGTGCCGGATGCTGAGGATCCGAACCGTCTTATCACCGTCTCGTAGCTCGTAGAGAAGGCGATAGACGCCGATCCGGAGGGCCAGGACTCCTTCAAGCCGCCCGCGAAGAGAACGGCCTAGATCCGGATCAGATTCGAGCAGAGTCAGCGCATCGAGGACGGCGTCGGCAAGACGGGGATCCAGCGCGCGGAACTGCGATCGCGCCAACCGCGCCAGGACGACACGAGCCACCGGCTACGACCGTCGGCGTCGCTTCGCGTGTTCGGCTCGAATCTCGTCCAGCGTGTGCGTCCGGCCGGCTTTGATGTCCGCCCGACCGCGACGAATATCGGCAAGCGCTTGCGGGTCCGACAGAATCTCCGCCGTTTCCTCAAGCGCTTCATACTCGTCGATGGGAACGATTGCCGCCGCCGGACGGCCATGTCGGGTCACGATGACGTGCTCGCGGAGATCGGCGACCTGATCGAGAATTTCGGCAAGGTCGGCTCGGAGTTCGCGCACTGGAACAGTCTTGGCCATATAAATAGTGTACCTGCAACGGTACACACATTGCAAGGTCCGAGGTTTGAACGACGAATCCTTCTTCACAAAGCCTGCACGTCCTGAATTCGGCTTGTGAGCGGCGCAAACACGCCGCCATCCGAGGCCAGTGGGCGCGAGTGGTTTCGAACCACCGACCTCCGCTGTGTGAGAGCGGCGCTCTCCCGCTGAGCTACGCACCCGGGAGGCCCGAGTATACCGGGGCCCCTGTCTGTCAGGACGGGTGGTCCGAACCGTTTCCTCACCCTGCAGGATCGGAGAAGACTTACGTTCGGTGAGGCCGAGGCGGCGGCGGAAGCTCTGAAGCTGGGAGCAAGAGTGCCTCAAGGACATCAATCGGTGAACCCCTCGCCCGGAGGTCATCTTGCAGCCGAGCGATGCGGGATGCGGTCGGGGCGATTCTCGACAGACTGATCAAACCGAAGGGAAGGCTCAGCAGATAGGGCCAGATGGCTCCGGATATGAAAACGCCGACGAATCCGTAAAGCACAACCGACTGGGTCAATGCCCAGCCAAGAAAGAACCGGGCGCGGTACTCGCTCGCAAGCTGTGGCGGGTTTTCGGCCTTCGACGGCTTTCTGTAAATCCAGCGGATGATCAACCCGTCGGCCAGTGCAGAGGCCGGGATGACGAACCAGAGCCACGTCGTCGGCTCCGGAGACTGAAGCTTCAACGTGACCAGCACCGACAGGAAAAAAGCCCAGATGACCGGCGTGAACACCGTAAGGGACCGAAGCCAGACCAACAGCGGCGTCCTCCCGGTCCTCGTCAGGAAAGGAACAGGGATCAGGAACGCCAGGACCGCGCGCAGCTTCGGGCGCCACCCAGGATCAAGTGCCATTGCCGGACGATACACGTCGACCCAAGAGCGGAGCGCCGCGGACAACTCAAAGCGTTTTGTCGGCTGCAACCACCAGGGCTGCGGTTTGCTGAATGGAAAGATCTATTCCGGTCCCAACGATGGCAAAGCCGTTGCGGTAGAGCACGCACATGGAGAGACGGTTCGCCGGCAGCACGGCTTGATCGCAGAGCCCTTTTTGCCCTTCCAGGGTCAGGCTTTGTTCACCGGCAAGGCGTTGCGGACTCCCGGCCATCAACGCTCGGCGTTCGGATTCGAAGAGCTTCCGGGTGGGTGAGAAGCGGCCGCTCATGGCTTGCAGAATGAATTCCGCACGCCCACGGCCGTAGTGCTCCACAACGACGTGATCGGCCCCCTGCCTGCTCATTTGAGCGAGGGTCTCACTGCGAAGGTCGTCGATCGTCTCCCCGGTGAGGCGCTCCAGGCCGTCCAGCGTCGCCGGCGCGGTCAGGGCACGAACGGCTTGGCCGACACCTTCGGTCGCGAAATCGATGCTCTTGCGGATTTTCCCGTCGATCCCCGCGACTCCATCGGGCTCCACCCCGTAGCTGCTCCCGATGGAACCGTTACGCTGATGTTTACCGATATCGAAGATTCGACGCGCCTCAACAATCGACTCGGCGATCGCATGTGGATGAAGATCCTCCAGGATCACGACGGGATCGTCCGCCTCGCCGTCGCGCGTCAGCACGGGATCGAGGTCAAACACCAGGG
>JBKKBA010000243.1:0-3853 GCA_046714275.1 Actinomycetota bacterium | reverse complement strand
CGACTGGGGGGAGTGCGCTCGGATCAGGGCGCGGTTCTTCACAATTCTTGAGTCTTTGATGTCGCCGCGAACGAACGCCACCAACGGGGAGACGACCCGGGTCACAGAAGATTGACTACCCCCGGCGCGTCCCGTCGGTCATCTCCTGGTTGCTAACTGTCCCCCATTGGTTACTCAACGCGAATCCTGCTTCAGCGCGGTATCGACACCCGCGGCCGCGGCAAATGCAAGCATCCGCAAGGACCCCGTCACGGATTGGTCGATCTCGACCATGTAGTTGTCGGCGGTCGTGAACATCTCTTTGCCGACACCCGCCCACTTCTTGGTGATCCGGCCGACCTCGGCTCCCCCGGCGTCGGCGATCTGGAAGTTCCAGGCGCGCCAGTTCTCCGCATTGATCGCGCCCAGTGCCTCTCCGCCGGCGCTCATCAGACCGAAGCGAATCTTTCCGATAACGTTCTGCTGCTCGATCACCCCGACCGGCTGCCCTGCGGCATCCATAACCTGAACTTTCGACTTGAGGAACTTGGCGGGGCGCGTCAGCGACACAACCTTCTGCCCGTACGAGTCGTAGACGCTCAGGTGGTGCGTCAGGAACTGATCGACATTGCTGATCAGCCGCGCGAACTTCTTCAGCTTCGACTGTCCCTCTTGCCGGATCGCGCCGACTTCTTGCCCGTTCTCGTCAAGGATCTTGTACTCGTTGGTCAGCTCGATCAGCTTCGCCTTCTGATTGACGAAGAATCGGTTCAGCTCCAGCAGATTGGACATGTTTCGGCTCCTCTCGCGTATCGTTTCGCCGCAACCATAGCGCGCCGTCCGGCAGTACGGGCCGGCAAGCGAAAGGGGAACCGTGAAGCTGCTGCGCACACCCGATGATCGGTTCAAAGACCTGCCCGGATACCCGTTCGAGCCGAAGTACCTGGAAACCGACGGAATCCGCATTCACTACGTCGATGAGGGTCCGCAGGGCGCATCACCGGTGCTGATGCTGCACGGCGAGCCGTCGTGGTCCTACCTGTACCGGACGATGACCCCCGTCTTCGCCGCCGCCGGGCTTCGCGCGAGCGCGCCCGACCTGGTCGGCTTCGGCCGTTCCGACAAGCCCGCCGACCGCGCCGACTACACCTACCAGCGACATGTCGATTGGATGCGAACCGTGATCGAGTCGTTGGATCTGACCGGCATCACGCTGGTCTGCCAGGACTGGGGCGGCTTGATCGGTCTGCGCCTGGTAGCCGAGCACCCGGATCGGTTCGCGCGCGTCGTCGCCGCCAACACGTTCCTGCCGACCGGCGACCTGCCGCTGGGCGAGGCCTTCCATCGCTGGCGCGACTACTCGCAAACGACACCCGAGTTTCATACCGGCAGCATCGTCAAGGGAGGCTGCGTCGCCGAGCTTGATCCCCAGGTGATCGCCGCCTACGACGCCCCGTTCCCGACCGAGGAGTACAAGGCCGGGGCACGGCAGTTTCCGACGCTCGTCCCCGCAACGCCCGACGACCCGGCCGCGCCGGCCAACCGCGCCGCGTGGGACGCGCTGGCCAAGTGGGAGAAGCCGTTCCTGACCGCGTTCTCGGACCAGGATCCGATCACCCGCGGCGCCGACCGCTTCCTACAGGCTGCGATCCCCGGGTGCGCCGGACAACCACACACCACGATCGCCGGCGCCGGCCATTTTTTGCAGGAGGACAAGGGTCCGGAGCTGGCCGCCGTCGTCGTGGACTTCATCGGCTCTTCCCACTGAATTCCGTAGAGACGAGATACGGCAGGATTCGGGAGCAAACGGGGCGAACCTAGTAGGCAGAGGATCCTGGCGGCTCGCCCGGACCGCACCCCCCGGGGGGCCCCCCATCCCGCCCCCGGCTCTGATGAGGAGGACCTGCATGCCCCCTGCTCCGCGCCGCGCCCGGCGAACCGCGCTTGTGATCCTGGCGCTCCTAGCCGGCGCCCTGACGTTCGCCCCGTCGCCCGCAGCTCAGCCGTTCTGCGACGTCGATCTCACCACCGCACCCAACTGCTACGTCTCGGTTGACGACGGCACCGTCATCGCGATGTCGGTCCGCATCCCGGCCGACTGCCGCAACGGCACGCGCGACTGCCCGACGATCTTCGAAATGGCCGGCTACGAAAACGGATCTGCCGAGGGGCTGACGACGACCGGCGAGTTCGGCGGCTCAAGCGCGCCACTGTCCAGGGACTCACGTCAGCTCACCGAAATGTTTGACGGTGACTACGCCACGGTGCATGCCAGCGTGCGCGGCACCGGCTGCTCGGGTGGCGAGTTCGATCTGTTCAGCCTTCGCAGCGCTCGCGACGGCGTGCAGTTGATCGAGTGGGTCGCCCGGCAGGACTGGTCCAACGGCAAGGTCGGCCTCATGGGCCATTCCTACTCGGGCATCACCGGCTTCATGATCGCCTCGCAGCGCCCCGCGCCCCTGACGGCGATCACCGTGTCGGGTTTGATCGATGACCTGTACCGCGGCATCACGTACCCGGGCGGCGTGTCCAACATGGGCTTCCCGCCGCTGTGGACGCTGGGCGTCCGCATGGCCTACGACGTGCTGGGCGGCCTGGCGCAAGGATTGGGCCGTCCGATCTGGCGCAACATCCCAGAGATGAACCCGTACGACAAGACGTTCACCACCGGGCAGTCGATCCAGTGCGCGACCAACTTGAGCACGCGCGGCCGCACCGTCATCAACGACCCCGTCCTGCAGGGTGGCCTTTCCGACACCGACGGCACATGGTGGCAGGCGCGAGCGCTTGCGACCTTCGCCGACCGCATCAACGTGCCGGCGCACATCGCCGGCTCGTACCAGGACGAGCAGACCGGCCCGCGCGGAACGACGCGTCTGTGGGAAAAGATCCAGGGTGTGCCGAAGCGCCTGATGGTGGCGAACGGCAACCACGGCACGAACCAATCCAACTACTACTTCAACGACCGCCGCGCGTGGATGGATCACTGGATGCTGGGCCAGGACAACGGCTTCGGTGCCGTCGCCGACGACCAGTCAACGGTGCAAGTCCTGCAAGAGTTCAAGGGCAGGCCGAACTCGGTCATCTCCGATACGCGCTTCCCGCTGAGCACGACGGCTTGGACCGACTACTTCATGCAGCCCGACGGAACGCTGGCCGCGACGGCGCCGCCAGGAAATGCCTCGGGCACCTACCTGTCGGGAAGCGGACGTCAGTCGTGGAACTGGCAAGCCGGCCCGACCTTCGGCGCTCCCCTGACAACGGCAGACGGCCCCGACGAGATGACGTTTAAGACCGCGCCGATGGCAGACGACCTGACCGTCGCAGGGCCGATCTCGGCGACGCTGCGGCTTTCGTCAACGGCCCCCGATACGGAGCTGTTCGTCCAGGTGATCGACGAGGCGCCCAGCGGGACGCGGATGTACCTGCAACGCGGGCTGCTGAAGGCCAGCCACCGCGCGATCGATCTGCGCCAGAGCGACTGCGTGGACGCCGCCAACATCAAGACCGCCTGCACCGACGACGGCGTCACGCTGAAGTCAGGCGCCGTGCTGTACCGGCCGCACCGGCCGCACACGAACCCCACACTGACGACGCCCGGCGAAGCCAACGATTACCTGGTGGAGATCTTCCCCGTCGGCCACGTCTTCCGGAAGGATCACCGCATCATGGTGAAGGTGATGGCGCCGCCGCTGGCCGAGTCGTACTACATCTACGTCCCACGCACGCTTCGGGCGGTCAACACGCTGTTCTACGGTGTTTCGAAGGTGACGCTGCCCGTCATCCCGAACGCGCCGGTCGAGCCGGTGGCTCGCGCCGAATGCACGCTGGACAACGTGCGCTGCATCCGCAAGCCCAACGGCTGATCGCACCA
>JBKKBA010000242.1:0-2968 GCA_046714275.1 Actinomycetota bacterium | reverse complement strand
GCCCGTCGGCTCGCAGCTTCGTCTCGGCGGCTGCACGATCCAAGCCGACGACGCTGGGCACCTTCACCTTGCGGCGGCCGCCCGAAGGTACGATCGTCACCAATCCGCTCTTGGCCAGTCGCGCGCCCGCCGGCGGGTCGGTACGAATCACAAAGCCCGGCTCGACCTGGGCGCTGGCTTCGGCCGGCGCGCGCTGCGTCCGGAACCCTTGCGATTGAAGGATCCGCTCGGCCGATTCGATTTTGCTTCCGATGACGTCGGGAACCACCAGCGTGGTCGGCGTCTTCGGCAGCAATGAGATGAGAGCCCAGATGATGATGCCGATCATCGCGACGCCGATCAGGGCCAGCAGCGCCAGCCCCACATTGCGCTTGGGCGGCGGTGCCGTGGTGCGGCCGGTCGCCGGCCCGCGAAGCATCACGGTTTCGTCGGCGGTGCCGGCGGCTGTCATGACGGCCGTGTGCTCGGCACCGCTCATGACGCGCGGCGCGTTGATCGGCAGGCCGCGGATGGCGCGTTCCAGGTCTTCGCGCATCTCTTGCGCCGATTGGTAGCGGTTGTCGGGGTTCTTCGCCAGCGCCTTCAGGCAAACGGCTTCGATCGACGGCGGCACATCGGCGTTCAGTCGCGACGGCGGAATTGGGTCTTCTTTGACGTGCTTGTAGGCGATCGCCACCGGAGATGAGCCGGTGAACGGCACCTGGCGGGTCAGCATCTCGTAGAGCACGACTCCCAGCGAGTACAGGTCGCTTCGCGCGTCCACCGGCGCGGCCTGCGCTTGCTCGGGCGAGAAGTACTGCGCGGTGCCCAGCACGGTGGCGGTTTGGGTGACGGTGTCGCCGGATGCCGCTCGTGCGATCCCGAAGTCGGCGACCTTGACCTCGCCCCGCGCATTCAGCATGATGTTGGCCGGTTTGACGTCCCGGTGCACGATGCCGTGCGCGTGCGCGAACTGCAGCGCGCTGCACACGTCGGCGGCAAACTCGGCAGCCCGCTCCGGAAGCAGCGGGCCCTCCTCTCGGATGACGTCCTTCAGCGTGCTGCCTTCGACAAACTCCATGACGATGAACTGCCGTCCGGAGTCGGCGCCGGTGTCGTAGACGCTCACGATGTTGGGGTGGTTGAGCGCCGCCGCGCTGGTCGCCTCGCGCTTGAACCGGGCGATGAAGGAGGGATCGTCGGCGAACTGAGCCAGTAACGTCTTGACGGCGACGGTTCGGCCCAGCACCCGATCCTTGGCCAGATAGACCTCGGCCATGCCGCCGATGCCCAGACGGCGGTCCAGCTCGTATCGATCCGCAAGAACTCGGTCGGTCATCGGCTCAACCTTAACGGCTGCGGCGCTCTGTGCCCGTGCGCGGCGGAGGTCACGGTTGCGCGCCTCGCTTGACGACGGCTTGCATCAGGGCCTTGGCGATCGGCGCGGCCACCTTGCCGCCGGTCGCGTCGTCGCCCAGGTCGCCACCATTTTCGACCACCACGGCGACGGCGATGCCGGGGGCGAACGACACGAACCAGGCATGCGGCGGCTTGTTCGGGGAGCCGGTCTCTGCCGTGCCGGTCTTGCCGCCCACCTCGACGCCGGGGATCTGCGCCGATCTGCCGGTTCCGATGCGAACGACGTCGATCATCATCCGGCGCAAATTGGCCGCGGTCTCGGCCGAGAAGATCGGCTGGGACCCGCCGAACGTGCGCGTTTCGATCTCACGGCCGGCGAAGTCCTGGATCTGCTTGACCAGATGCGGCCGCACCAGGCGGCCCCCGTTGGCGATGGCGCCGACGACCATCGCCATTTGAAGGGGAGTGACCCGGACGTCGAACTGGCCGATGCTGGACAGCGCGGTTTGTGGCGCGTCCAGCTTTGGCTCGCCGCATCCTCCGCCGGGGTCGGTGCGAATGCACGAGGCGATCGCCGGCAGATCGAACTCGGGTGGGCGTCCGAAGCCGAAGCGCTCGGCCATGGCGGCCAGCCGGGGGGCACCGATCTTCATCCCGATCTGGGCGAACGTGGTGTTGCACGACACTCGCAAGGCTGCTTCGAATGAGATCTGCGCGCCACCGCCACGACAGGCTCCACCGCCGAAGTTCGGAAGGGTTCGGTCGGTCAGCGGAAGGTCCAGCGCCCTTGGGTTTGGGAACGTGTCGGTCGGCTTGATGCCGGCTTCCAGCGCCGCGGCCGAGACGACCAGCTTGAAGGTCGATCCGGGCGGATATCGCTCCTGAAAGGCCCGAGAAACCAGTGGGTGGAGATCGTCCTTGTTGTAGGCGGCCCAGCTTCGGCGGATCGCGCCGGTGTCGTGACTGGACAGCACGTTCGGGTCGTACGACGGGCTGGAGTACAAGGCCAGAACGGCGCCGGTGACGGGATCGAGCGCCGCAACGGCGCCGCGTTGTTTGCCAAGCATCTTCGCCGCCAGCCGCTGAAGCTCCAGATCCAGCGTGAGGATCAGGGAGTTGCCTTTCTGCTCGCGGCCCAGCAGGTCGTCGACGATGCTGCGCACCTGCTTCGGCTTGTTCCCGGCCAGGAAGCCGTTGAACGATCGCTCCAAGCCGGCGCCTCCGTAGACCAGCGAGTAGTAGCCGGTGATCTCGGCTGCCAGCGCGCCCAGCGGATACTGCCTGAGGTACTTGAGCTTGTCGGCCGTCGGTACCGAGCGTCCCAAGACCTGATCCGAGGCGATGATGTCGCCGCGCTGCTGGGAATACTCTTTGACCAGAAGGCGGCGGTTGTAGGGATGCTCGGCAAACCTTTTGGCTGCGATCACCTGGTCGTAGTTGAGCTGCACCAACAGCGCCGTGAACGCCAGCCCCAAGGTCAGCGCCAGGCGCCGAACGGATTGGTTCACGCCGGCACCCCCTCTGAAGTGGGTTGCGCGGCTGGGCCCGCCGCGCCGGCTTCAGCGTTGCTGATGCGCAGAAGAATCGCGATCAGCACGAAGTTTGCGACGATGCTGGAGCCGCCGTAGGA
>JBKKBA010000241.1:0-3547 GCA_046714275.1 Actinomycetota bacterium | reverse complement strand
CTGCGCGGCTTGGGCGGGATCGGCTCCGCATTCTTTATCGGCGCGCTCACGTCCAGCATCCTGGGCGGCGTCGCTCCGGATCGTCGCGGGCGAGCCATGGCCGCGTTCCAAGGCGCCGTCGTGACGGGGTTCATCCTTGGGCCGGCGTTCGGTGGCCTGATCGGACAGATCAGCCTTCGCGCACCGCTGTACATCTACGGCGCCGTCTGTCTTGGGTGCGCCCCGTTGCTGCTGACCGTCATGCGCACCGGTCCCCGCGTCGCGCTGGACCAGCCCGACACCCTTCCCGGCCCGATCCCCGGCGAGGAGAACGCACCTCCGCCGTCCATTCCTGCGTGGCAGCGTGTCCGCCCCTTGCTGTCGGACTCCGCGTACGTCGGAGCGCTGGCGACCGGCTGGGCAACCTTCTTCGTCGCCGGAGGTGTGGACACGCTGTTCTCGCGGACCTGGCGGCTCACCCTGGGTCAGACCGCGGCCAGCGTCGGGATTCCGTTCATGGCCAACGCGCTGGCCGGTCTGGTGCCGACGTTCCACGCCGGCCGTCTGGCCGATGCGCGGGGGCGTAAGTTCGCCACCGTGCCGGCGCTGGCGCTCAGCATTCCCGTCCTGATCGCAATCGGTTTGGTGCGCACGCCGATTCCGTTCGTTGTGCTGGCCGCCGTGCTGGGCGTCACGTGGGCCTATCAGCGCCCGGGGACCAGCGCGATCGTCGGCGATGTCACCACCGATGAAACGCGCGGCGCGGCCGTCGGCGCGCTGCGCATCTCGCAAGACGTGGGCGCGCTGGTCGGACCAATCCTGGTCGGCGGGGTCGCCGAGTCGCTGGGGCGGTCGACCGGCTATATCGTCGTGGCCGGGGGCGTCACGGTCGCGCTGGTGTTCATGATCCGCGCGCGGGAGACTCACGGAGAAAAGGCTGTGCCACGATGACCGTGTTTCGAGTGGTGGAGCGGATCGACGCGCCGGTGGCTCGCGTCTGGGATCTGCTGCTTGACTGGGAGGGTTCGGCCGCTTGGATGGTGGACGCGACGACGGTGGATGTAATTGGCGCGCAGCGGGAGGGCGTCGGCGCGCGCGTCAAGGCGGTCACCCGCATCGCCGGCATCCCGCTGACCGACCACATGGAAGTCGTCGCTTGGTGGCCGCAGCGCCTGATCCAGGTGCAGCATCACCGGCCTCCGATCAAAGGCCTTGCTTGGTTCGCGCTGGCGCCCTTGCCCGGTAATGCGACACGCTTCGAATGGGGTGAAAACCTGAAACCACCGTTCGGCGTGCTGGGCCAGATCGGCGGGCGGATCCTGCGAGCCCCGATCCAATCCGTTCTGCGAAGCAGCGTCAGAAAGCTGAAAGCCCTGGCCGAATCTGCCGTCCCAGGAGAGGAGTAGCTGGGTTCGGCCGGTTAGTCGTACTTGCGCTTGTGCGCCTCTCGCAACCAGCCGGCCATCGTCTTCAGCAATCCGATGGCGACCGATGGCTCGGACTTGATCAGTCGAAGGAAGTCCACAGACAGGATGCGCAGCAGCACCATGGGAGTGACGGCCGTCACCGTAGCCGACCGCGGTTGTCCGTCCAGCAGTGACATCTCTCCGAAGTAGTCGCCCTCTTTCAGGCTGGCAACCTTCTTGCGCTTCACCATCACCTCGGCTTTGCCCTCCGCGATCAGGAAGAAGGCCGGGCCGCCGCCGGAGCGGTAGGTCCCTTCGCGAACGATGACCTCTTTGGCTCGCGCGTCGCGCAGCCTGGTGACACGGGCCAGCTTCATGAGCTGAGGTCCGGACAGGTGCCGGAACAGCGGCACCTCTTCCAAATGCTCGGCGATTTCGATGGCTTTCATTGGCATCTCCCCCTGTCGTCCGCGGCGCAGGATAGCCGGGGCCTGATGATCGTGGCAACGCTACACTGCGCGGCCGATGAACGGGTGCATCTTCTGTGCGATTGCCGACGGGTCGGGCCCGGCGTTCCGCGTCTACGAAGACCAGCATTCGATCGCGTTTCTGGACATCAATCCCGCGGTGGAAGGGCACGTTCTGGTCGTGCCCAAGCGCCATTCGACCGACCTGTGGGAGATCCCCGAAGACGACGCTCGCGAGGTAATGGCCGCGGCGACGCGCGTTGGAGCGATGATCCGTGCCGCGCTGCAGCCGGACGGTCTGAACATCGTCCACGCGACCGGCCGGGCCGCCTTCCAGTCGGTCTTCCACTTTCATCTGCACCTGATTCCGCGCCGCTTCGGTGACCCGATCCGGCCGCCCTGGTCGCTTGACCAGCGAGCCGGCGACCGGTCCGACCTGGCCCAGGTCGCAGAACGCATCCGTGGAACCACCTAGACTGACCATGCGATGACAACGAACGAACTGCTTCATAGCATCCTGGCGGATGCTGGGGTCATCGTCGCCTACTTGTTCGGGTCTCGGGCATCCGAGCGGCATCGCGCGACGAGCGACGCGGATGTCGCCGTGCTTCTCGATGGTGGGATGCAGCTTCTGGATCGGGAGCGGCTCTCCAACCGGCTCGCCCAGGCGATGGGCGTGCCCGAGGTTGATCTGGTGATCCTTGATGAGGCGTCGCTGGAGATGCGAGGCCGGGTGGTGCAAGAGGGGCACCCCATCTTTTGTCGCGACGAGCCACGCCGTGTCGCCTTCGAAGTGCGGACTCGGTCGGAATACTTCGATTTCGTCCCTACGCTTGAACGTCATTCGCGGGAGTTGCTTCATCGCGTCGCCGAGCGGGGGCTCCATGGTTGATCCGGCTCGCGTCCGGCGGCTGGTGCATCTCTACGAGGACATCGACGATTCCCTCGTCCACGGCGCGCTGGACGCCGGGATCCTGGATCTGGATGCCTTCGCTCGTGCGATTGCCGGGCTCGTCAAAGGATAGCTGCCCGAAGGTACATGTCCTTCCGGGCTGCCAAAAGGGTACGAGAGTCCATGTTCGACACCCGGGTCCGGGTGAGATGCTGCTTCGGAGGTGCGGCCATTCCGGCCGCCCCGACCCGAGGGAGGATCTGGATGAAGACCGCGACTGCGAAGAAGATGCTGGCGCTGGGAGCGCTGATCGCCGTCGCACTTGCGGGCGGGCTCATGCGGGCGTCGGGGCGCGCATCCGCCGCTGCGGCCCTCAAGCCGGCCGCCCCCGCGCCGGCAGACCTTGGCCCGTACCCTGCCTTTGCCGTGACCGGCGATCTGGACACCGGTCGTGCCGCAGCCCGCGCCTCCCGGGAAGCAATCTCGGCCGTCTACACCGCCCAGTCCGACATCGCGGTGTGGTCCGCGGCCACCGGCGTTTCGCATCCGATAACAGACGACGGCGAGGAGGGCTGGGAATGGCGTCCGCTCTTCATCGACGCCACCACCATCTCGTTTCAATCCCAAAAAGGAATCGAGCTCGTTGACGTGGACGGTGGGAACCGATCGGTCCTCGTCGAAGCCGGAGAGTTCCCACCGATCGTGTCGGGGTGGAGCCCCGACGGCCGCATGGTCGCGTACCTGACGATCAAGGTTCTGGGCGAAGGCTTTGCCTATCAGCCGATCCTTCACCTTAGGGACCG
>JBKKBA010000240.1:0-5096 GCA_046714275.1 Actinomycetota bacterium | reverse complement strand
AGCTTGCGACGACCATGGCGGCGCTTGCCCGATTCGGCGTTGCGCATCGGTTCGCAACCCGAGTTGTTGCCGATCGCGCGCCCGCGGGGGGCGTTCTCACGGGAAGACTGGTGATGGTGGGCGGGGGTGATCCCGCCTTCGTGACGCAGGCCTACGGCCGGAAGCGGTTCATCCCCAAGCCGGACGACCCGGCACCGGTGCCGGCATTCCCGAACGGTTTCGCAACCGTCGAGGATCTGGCGGATGCCGTCCGCGGCGCGGGAGTCCGTACCGTCACCGGCGACCTGGTGGTGGACGAGTCGCTGTTCGACTCGTCGCGCACGCAGGAGGGCTGGATCCCCGACTACCAGAAGAAGGGAGACGTTGACGTCGGGAACCTGTCGGCGCTGGCGGTCAACGAGGGGTTCGCCGACATCGAGGGCAAGCTGGTGGCCGCCGACCCCGCCTTGAATGCCGGTCGTCTGCTGAAGGCGGCGCTTGCGGCACGCGGCGTGAGGGTGGCCGGTCCGGTGCGGTACGGCCGAGCGCCCATAGGCGCGGCGTCGATCGCGCGCGTGCTCTCGCCGACGGTCGCGGAGATCGTGGGCTTCACGAACCGCTACAGCGTGAACTATCCCGCCGAGTTGCTGCTGAAGGGAATGGGCGCGGCCTTTGGCGGGGCGGGAACAACGCAAGCCGGAGTCCGGGTCGTGACGGAAACGCTGTCCAAGGCCCGTATCCCGGTCGCAGGTTTGCTCCTGACCGACGGCTCGGGACTGTCGGTGCTCAACAGAATGACGCCGCGCACGATCGCGACGGTGCTGCGTCATGCTTTAGAAGACCGGTCCCCCGCAGGGCAGGCCATGCGTGATTCGATGCCGGTCGCCGGCGGACCGGGAACGCTGCTTCGCCGGTTGCGCGAGCCACCGACCGTCGGGAATCTTCGCGGCAAGACCGGCCTGATCAAGCACGTCCGTGGCATGGCCGGCTGGGTCACGGGACTGGACGGATCGCTAATCGTGTACGTGACGCTGTTCAACGACGTGGCCAGGGCACCGTTGCTAACGGGACCGATCGACCTGATCAGTCTGGCGGTGGCACGCTTTCCATACGGCTGAAGATCCGCCTTAGCTATAGCTAGCTGCAGGGATTCCGGCCTCTGTGGCGAAACCATCTCTCAATGCTGAGACGGATCTTCACGGCATCCGCCGTCGCCTTCGCCAGGAGTGGTTCGAGCCGTCTACGCGATCTGGGGGCAGCGACACCTCGAGTGTTGGCTTCGCGTGAATGATACGATCCGCGCCGACGCACCCATATCAGGCGAACACGCTACTCACGCGCTCTTCACAGACTTCAACGGCATCGCAGTCGACACCTCACTCGCGGGAGCCGGGATCGGCACGTACAGACGGTCGGTTAACGGCTACCTCTTCTCGTTCTTCCGCCTCGATGCCGGCGCGGCCCGATATGGATCGCCAGACGGATCAGGTGACAGCCAGACGCGGGCTGGTCTCGTTTCCTTTCGTCATATGGGTCCCTCAACCGGTGACTGGACATTCACCATCGATGCGGGCGCAAAGGTGGTGCCGGACAGCCCGGTCCTTTGGATGGTGGAGATCCCGGATCAGCCTGGATGACGCTAGACAACCGTCGAGCCCTCGAGCCTCGGCGGCGATATCCTGCGGCCATGATGGCGGCGGCGAGATGGCTGGACGGTATGACCCACCGTCGCGCGGTCGTCGCCTGTCTGTGCCTCTTGTCGATGCTGTTCCCAATCGCCGGGCGAGCCGACGAGGCCATCGATCCCCGAGTCCGCTATCGCATCGAAGCGGTCCGTCCGGCCACGACCGGTGTCTCCGCGCAGATCACCCCGCCGGTGGTCGCGCACCTTTCACCGCAGATCATGCTGACCAACGCCACGAATGCCCAGTTGGTCGTGCTGGACTCCACCGGATCGCCGATGCTGCGCGTCGATCGAACGGGCGTGTATGTCAACGATCGATCATCCGAAGCCCGCGCGGCGTTAAACCCCGGAGCGCCGGGATCCTCCCCGGCCGCTCAAGGAGCCTCTCCGGGCACCGGCCTACAACCGTCGTGGCGCAAGATCGCGACCAGCATCCGCGTCCGCTGGTACGAGCGGCGGGCGCTCTACCAGGGACACGCGCCACCCGATCTTCGGAAGCGCACCTCGCTGAAGTCGTTTGTCATCCCCCTGCGACTGGGCAGCGCACCTTTGGCGATCAGCGGCGTGGTGGAGTGGAAGCCCATCTTGGGATCGGTCCGTCCGTCGATCGTCTCGGTCACACCCAGGATCGAAGGCGTTGCCGCCAGCGTGCTGCCGGGCCCTCTGCCGGCGATTCAGCTTCGCAACGACTCGCCCAGAACGATCGAGATCACCGGACGCGATGGACAGCCGTTCGCGCGCGTCGGCCCGCGGGGGGTCGACGCCAACATCAACTCGCCCACCTATCGCGACACTCGATCGCTACCACCGTCGAGCAAGAAGGCGCCCGAATGGAAGCACCAGCAGGACGGGCCCGTGCTGATCTGGCTTGAGAAGCGAGCCGCCTATCCGGGCGAGCCGTCCGACATCATCCAGGCGTCCAAGCGACAGACGCTGCTGGGACGATGGACCATCCCCGGGCGTATCGACGGCGCGATGCCTCTGCTCATCCAGGGGCAGAACTCGTGGATTCCCATCGCCCCCGTCGGCTCGAAAGCGGACCGAGCGGGTGGCGTCGGGACGTCGCCGGCCGTCGGCATCGCCGCGGGATTCGGAGCGGCGGCGCTCCTGGGCGCCGGGCTGGCGCTTCGGCGCCGGGCGAAGTCGCGTTGAACGCGCGAACGATCACCTTCGAGTGCGACGGGTTGCGCTTCGAAGGCGAGCTGGTGAGCGACGCAGAGCCTCGCGCCGTCGTGGTGCTCTGCCACGGGATCCCGGGGGGCGGGCCGCGTGATCCTCGCGACGGCGGCTACGCGGACCTGGCTCGAACGGTAGCCGGATATGGCTTCGCAGCATTCTGGTTCGACTTTCGCGGCGTGCGATCGTCCCCAGGTGACTTTTCGATCGCGGGTTGGGCGCGCGACCTGTCGGCGGCCCTGGACGCACTGGCGACCGACCGCCTGGCCGCCGGAAAACCCGTCGTGCTGGCCGGCTCCAGCGCCGGGGGCGCCGTGTCGATCGCCACGGCTGCGTTCCGGCCCGACGTTGCCGCCGTCGCGACCCTGGCCGCCCCGGCCACGTACGGGTTCGCGGGCGAAGCTCCCGACCGGCTTCTGGCTCGTCTTCGAAATGCCGGCATGATCCGGGATCCAAACTTCCCGCCCGACGTAGCCACATGGGCGGCCGAGCTGGACGCCGCCGCCGCCGAGCGTCACATCACCGCGGTCGCGCCCCGGCCCCTTCTGATCGTCCACGGCGACGCCGACGACGTCGTGCCCTACGAGCATGCGGAGCGACTGTTCGCCGCCGCGCACCCGCCGAAGGAACTGGCGCGAATCCCGAACGGCCTGCATCAGTTGCGGCGCGACGAAAGAGCCGTCGTGTGCCTTATGGACTGGCTCAACCGAGTCATTTCTTAGCGCGTAATTGTGCCGCGATACCCGTTTCAGGGTGATGCGTCCGCCTCAAGAGACCACGCTGAGTGGCCGATATACGACGCAAGAGCGGCTATCGAAAGTGGGGAAACATGGATGAGGTTCGGACTCCTTGCGCCCATCGCGGCGGGGCTGAGGTCGTGGCCAGCACCGTGACCTCGGCTGGGGGCGACCCCATCCAGTTCTGCATTTGCTCGGTGTGCCGCAGATTCTGGCTGGAGCGCGACGGCTGGCTGCTGTCGCGACGCGAAGCGGTCCAGGTGCTGCGAACCTGGCCCCTTCAAGAGCACCAACTGGGAGCCATCGCCCGATAGGAAGCGACCCCCGCACGGGTCGCGAAAGTTCGACGGTCCAACCCCGTCGACCCGCGAGACGCCGGAGCCGCAACCGGCGTCTCGTCCATTTCCCCGGAGGTGTGCGGATACGAACGGTAGTTGGACCCACAGTGTGGCGCTCGTCAATGGCTAACTGCTATCACAAACACCCGACCACGGTGCTGTCGGAAAGTCTGCGGCGTGCCTGACGAATCCAGGATCGATCCAGCTACCTCAACGCCTCTCTGCATCCCCAAGTCTTGGCCGCCGTCCCCGTCAAAATCCTCAGCCACTGGGGAAACGTTGCTCACGTCGCCATCCCAGACTCCCGACGCCTCAATGCCGCATGACTCCGACGCCGCTGAGAAACTTCCATCGGGACTGAAAACTGCCGAAGCGTTATCGTCCTTGCACGTGAAGTTCAGGTAAGCGACTCTAAGGCTCGCTTTCCCTTGGAACTGGCTGTACTGCGGGACCGCGACGGTCCTAACCTCAACGTCGACGGGATCACTGGTCGAATCAGCGATCAGGAACCGAGCAACATACGAAATTGCGCCCGCGCCCTTTGTGTTGACCGCGTGCTTGTAACTGAGGCCCGGCACACTTTCGCAGACGCTCGGGTTGCCGCACTGGTCCCTTACAACCACGCCGCGCTGCGCGGCAACATCGGAGAAGCCGTCACGGTCGAAATCGCCCATCGCGACGGACATGTTTCCTGGATTTGAATCCCATGATCCGCGAACATGAAATTCGCACGTGTTCGATAACGCTGTGAAACCACCATCTGGTTCAAACGCGACTGCCGCGTCGGAATCAAGACAAGTGACGCTTCCGCGAGAAACTCTAAAAGTACCCTTTACCGCCGTGGCCCCGAGACCGATTGACTTTGCGACTACCAGCACGTCCGCGCCGCCCATAACAAACGACGCGGATTCGGTCGATCCGACTTCTGGCGCGTCTGCGGCGCGCGTCGGCGGGCTTGCCCCTAGCATCGCAGCGGCAACCGCAAACAAGAGAACTTTCCTCATAACGATCTCCCTTCAAGACTGGGGAGGTTGATTTTCTTCACCTACGTTTGCGAAAGAACCCCCCCGCCCTAACTTCGCCTCAGAACGCCCCGATCCTCCTTTTTCTAACGATCAACCTTGCGAAACGCGTGACAGGTTGCCGGTGGGCGTCGCCGTAGAACTCGGCGCTGCACCGGAC
>JBKKBA010000239.1:0-2904 GCA_046714275.1 Actinomycetota bacterium | reverse complement strand
ATCGCACCCTGATCCGGCAGCGAAGCCCTCGGCGTGCTGTTGCACGCCGATGCCCGCAGCGCGCCCAGCGCCAGAACCGCCCCCGGGCGCCCCGCCCTCAGCCTAAAGCACCTCATTCGGATGCCGGACCCGTGAACTTCGGCGGCCGCTTTTCCCGGATCGCCGCGATGCCTTCATGGACGTCGGGGCCCCCGAAGCCCATGAACTCAAGCGCCAGCGAGTTGTCGAAGATAGGCCCGGCCGCGCGAAGCCAGCCGTTCAGCGATTGCTTGGTCCAGCGCAGGGCGCTCTGCGAGCCCGAAGCCAGCCGGCGCGCGACCGCCAGCGATCGCTCTTCCAGTTGCTCGTCCTCGACGCACAGCGAGACCAGGCCGATTCGCTCCGCCTCTTCACCCGACAGCTCGTCGCACGTCAGCAGGTAGTACTTGGCCTTCGCCATGCCGACCAGCAGCGGCCAGACGATCGCCGCATGATCCCCGGCAGCCACCCCCAGCTTCGTGTGACCGTCGATGATCCGGGCCGTCTTCGACGCGATCGAAATATCCGCCAGCAGCCCGATCACCAAGCCGGCGCCGACGGCCGGACCGCGCATCGCCGACACAACCAGCTTCGAGCAGTTGATGACGTTGTAGACCAGGTCGCGAGCCTCTCGAAGCACGCGAATCCTCATGGCGAAGTCGCCGGCCATCTCCTGAACCAGCCCCAGGTCGCCGCCGGCGGAGAAGGCTCTCCCCTCCCCCGTCACAATCACGACCCGAACGTCCGGATCACGATCGAACTCCAGCCACACCTCGGCAAGCTGGCGGTGCATCTCCGCGCCGGCGGCGTTCAGCTTGCCGGGCGCGCTCATCACCAGCCGGACGATTCCCGGCTCAACATCTTCAATTTTCAGGCTGTCGAATTGCTCGTAGCGCTCGGTCATGGCCGAGTAAGGATACGCGTGACTATCGCTTCGCGGGACGGCGCAGCCACGTTGCGGCGGCGCCGGAAGCCACCAGCAACAGCAGGACCATCGCCGGATCCGAGCCGGATCCGGTGGCCGGCAGCGGGCGTCGGATCTTGCGGTTCTTGACGATGGCTTTGGGCGCGGGGGCGGGGGCGGGCCCCGAACGACGGTAGGTGGTGAGATTCTCGAAGAGCTGATAGCCGGTATAGGTCAGGGCGTAGGACGCCAGGCCGAATGGGTGGTAGTTGCCCTCGTACGGATCCGGCAGCAGCGCGCCGGCGATCCGCACAACGCCCTTCCCCAGCCTCAGCTCACCCAGGGCTACTCCGGACTTCGACGGCGGGGCGCCCTCCCGCGGAGGCGTCATCGCGTTGTGGCCGAACGTGCGCGCGGCGATCGTGCCGCCGGCGTCGCTCCAAGCTTTGTCGGCGACCAGCCAGTTCGGCGAGTCACATCGATCCGACCTGCACGACGCGTTCCCCGATCCGCGTGGCGAAACAAAGTAGCCCAAAGGGGTGGGCTCGTAGGTTTGGTGCCGGTTGTTGTACTCGACTCCTCCAAGCGTGGCGAAGCCTTCGCTGGCTCCCGGCTTGTTGACGCTTTTCGCCAGCGGGTGCGCTGCGTACGTCGGCGTACCGCTGCCGTCGTCGAAGTCCATCCAGCCGGCGTAGAAGTATCCTCGGGACACGTCGGCCTTGCCGATCTTCGGCGTGACCAGCGGCAGACCGGCCAGCGCGGCGTCCGTCAGAATCAGCGCGCCGCCCGCCGCGGCAAACGACCGGAGCGCGGCGGTGTAGCGCATGCGGTCGGCGCCGGTGAAACGCGATCCGAACTGCGGCATGTAGGCGCCGGCGACGACCATCGAGTCGAACGAGTGAAGAAGGGAGGGAGTTGCCAGAATCTGCTCGACGGTAACGGGCGTCATCCGCTTGGCGGCCGGGGTGTAGCGGTTCATGTCGTCAAAGAAGTCCATGCGCGACGCGTCGTACGGATCCTGCAGAGGAATCGGAGTCGCGGACGACTTCGAGAACGAGATGCGGTACTGCGTCGGCAGCATGCGCCCGTCGTCGGCGCGC
The DNA here is from genome assembly GCA_046714275.1 of Actinomycetota bacterium. Classification (GTDB taxonomy): domain Bacteria; phylum Actinomycetota; class AC-67; order AC-67; family AC-67; genus JBKKBA01. The sequence continues at coordinate 882 of JBKKBA010000239.1, read as the reverse complement.
AAGCGGTAGGGCCCCGGGTTCGGGTCGTTCAGATCGAGGCGGGCGCCGGCCTGCAGATACGTGCCGGACTGGTTGAAGTAGCGGGCAACCTCGCGGCAACCTGCCGCGTCCCCGGGATGATCCGGCGGGCCGCAGTAGTCCAGGATCACCGACGCCAGGCCGTTGGGCGAGATGCCACGCACGTTGCCGAACGTCGCCTCGATCGTGATACCGCCCTGGCCGCGTTTGATCTCGAAGGGGAACTCTTCGATTCCGTTCGGCTCCAGGTGCTCGATCGGGTCCTGCACGGGCAGGCTTGCCAGCGGCGACGCCACAAGGCCGCCGGTGTTCCGGACTCGGGCCGGATCGTAGACATAGGCGATGCGGCCGCCGGGATTGAAGGTAACCGGCTTCTCGTCCAACAACTCGGCGATCTGCGCGTAGATGAGTCCCTTGTTGCCATCGACGTGCAACTGCTCCACGTCGGGATCAAACACCGTGTTCGGCACCAGGTGCGACAGCGCCATCTCGTTGGCGATGCCGACCGCGTCAAGCCCCATCGACGAATCCATCCAGTCGCCAAACGAGCCCGTGACCTGATACTGGATCGTGTCCCAGACGGTGCCCCACAGATCGGTGCACATGGGCGCCTGCTCCCCGCCGAAGAACGGCTCCGGAACCGGTCCGGGGCACTCCCCGCTCTTGGCGACCAGAGGGCTCCAGGTCAGGCGCGCCTCGGAATCGCGGAACGTCGTGATGGCGGTGTCCACCGATCGCTGATTCTTGCGGTAGTCGTGCTGTCCGGCTCCCAGCAACGTGAACGAGAACGAATGAGACGTCACCATTCCGTGCAGGTGGATCGCACCGTCGAATCTTCCGGCGGCGGTCTTGGCGCGCTGCTTC
>JBKKBA010000238.1:0-4257 GCA_046714275.1 Actinomycetota bacterium | reverse complement strand
GGCGATCGCATCCCCCGTCCGCCTACGGGGCTGGGAGCCCCGCCGCCGCTCGGCATCGACCCCTTCTCCCAGTCGCGTGATGTTGAGTTCGCGAGCCAGGTTTTGGGGGATGCCGTCGCGGACCAGGGCCACCAGCAGCCGGACCGAGTTAGTCCCGACATCGATCGCGGCCCTTGGCTCGCTCAGCGCCGCCCCCTGAAGCCGGGATGGCCTTCGACGCGCGCCCAGTGCTCGTCCCGCAGGGTCACGCAGTCTCCGGGGCAGTCCAGTGGCTCGATCCGATCACGCACGATCGCCCCGACCGGGTTCGCGTCGGCGACCTCGTGGGCGTAGAGCGCATGAAGGCATTTCACGCGGTCGGGCATGCCGCCCGCGGTCACGCCCCCTTGTTCGGCAGACCCACCCGGCCCTTGTCCGGCCGCATCGCCCCGCAGCCGGAGGTACCGCTCGTGCGCTTCGCGGTAGGCCTGCGCCAAGCCCGGATCCTCGCTCAGCCGCCGGTTCAGCACGGCCATCTCGCCGGTAGACTCCATCGTTCCTACATCCCGCACGGCGACCGGACACGTCAAGTAGTAGAGCGTCGGAAACGGGGTTCCGTCCTCAAGCCGCGACGAAGTGCGAATCGCCAGCGGAAGGCCGAACGGACAGCGGGCGGCAACATCAATCTGGCCCCGAGGAGGGCGGCCTAACTGAACAGTGACGATCGCGCGATCGTCATGGGCCGGGAGGGTCGCCGGATCAGCCGCGGCGCGATTCCCGCTGCCGGCGCCAGTCGACCAGACGTTCCTCGGACTGGCGCATGAACCGCTTCAACTTCGCTTCAAGCTCCGGATCCGAGCCACGAGAGCGGCGCGGCGGCTCGGGCTGCCAGTCGGGTGCTGCTTGCTTCATCGAGAGGTCGATCTTGCCGCCGTCCTTGACCCCGACGACCTTGACCGTGACCCGGTCGTTCTCCCGAAGGTGCTCCCGGACGTCGCGAACGAAGTTCCGGTCGATCTCCGAGATGTGGACGAGACCCGTCTCGCCCGAGTCGAGCTGGATGAACGCGCCGTACGGCGCGATGCGAATGACCGCTCCCTCGACGATGGCACCGATATCAGCCACGAACCACAAGCTCCTTCCACAAAATGCCCGGCCGAATGCCGGGATGAGGACGTAAGCCTACGTCCGCTCGTGAAATGTGGTCAACAAGGAGCCCCCTTTTGGATGTCAGCCCGAGGTGAGCCAGTTCCAGAAAGAGTTGTACCAGGAGCGTTTTTCCGCCTTCTTGGCGGGGGGTTTCGCGGCCGGCAGGGGGGTCGGGCTGGGTGCCCGCCCCGTGATCGAGAACGCATACTCCCCCAGCTTGACCATGTTCAGGTGCTCGCGAGCCAGCCGTTCGACCTCGGCATCGGAGGACAGGCGATCCTTCTGCCGTTGCAGTTCGCGGGTCTGCGCCTCGATCTGGCTCTCCCGCCGCACCAGCGCTCGCAGCTCTTCCTTCGACGCCCCGTACTGCCGCAGCGGGTACAGCACCGACAGCACAATCGCCGACAGGACGAGCAAGAAGACGGTGCGTCGTCCTCGGCGAGGCGGCGCAGGTGGTGGCTCGGGGGGGGAAGTTGGGGAAGGCATGGGCTCCTCTTTAGGGGTTCTCCAGAGCGGCGATCATGGTGCGGCCGGCATAGGCCGCGGCGTCGCCCAGCGTTTCTTCGATGCGCAAAAGTTGGTTGTACTTGGCGACGCGCTCGCTTCGCGCCGGCGCGCCGGCCTTGATCTGTCCGGCTCCGGTCGCCACGGCGATGTCGGCGACCGTCGGATCCTCGGTCTCACCCGATCGATGCGAGACCATCCAGCGGTAGCCGTTCGTCCGCGCCATCTCGATCACGTCCAGCGTTTCGGTGAGCGTGCCGATCTGGTTGACCTTGATCAGGATCGCGTTCGCCGTTCCCTTGTCGATGCCGATCTTGAACCGACGCGGATTCGTGACGAACACATCGTCGCCGACCAGTTGCGTTCTGGCGCCCAGCACGGTCGTCGCTTCAACCCAGCCGTCCCAGTCGTCTTCGGCCAGCGGATCCTCGATGCTGATGATCGGATAGTCGTCCAGCCACGTGGACAACTTCCCGATCCACTCGGTTGCCGTCAGCGTCGCACCCTCACCGTCGAATCGGTACTTGCCGTCGTGGTAGATCTCGGTGGCGGCCACGTCCAGCGCCAGCGCGACTTCGCTGCCGGGCTCTAATCCCGCATTGCCGATAGCGGTCAGCAGCGCTTGGATCGCCTCTTCACTGTTGGCCAGATCGGGAGCGAATCCACCTTCGTCGCCAACACCGGTCGAAAGCCCCCGCGACTTCAACACGTCCTTTAGCGCGGCGTAGACCTCTGCTCCCCACTGAACGGCCTCGGCGAAGGATGCCGCGCCGATGGGGGCGATCATGAACTCCTGGACGTCCACGGTGTTGTCGGCATGAGCGCCGCCGTTTAGGACGTTCATGAACGGCACCGGCAGAAGGTGCGCGTTCGTGCCGCCCAGGTAGCGAAACAGGGGAGTCGCCAGGCTTGCGGCCGCCGCATGGGCCGTCGCCATCGACACGCCCAGCATGGCGTTGGCGCCCAGGCGACGCTTGTTCTCCGTGCCGTCGGCGTCCAGCATCAGCCGGTCGATGCCGCGCTGGTCGGCGGCGTCCCGCCCGATCAGCTCGGGCGCGATCTGATGGTTGACGTTGTCGACGGCCGTCCGGACGCCCTTGCCGCGGTAGCGCTTGTCGTCCCCGTCGCGCAGCTCCAGCACCTCGTGCGCGCCGGTGCTGGCGCCGCTTGGGACGAACGCGCGCCCCAGCGAGCCGTCGGCCAGCGTCACATCAACCTCAACGGTTGGGTTGCCGCGCGAATCAAGCACCTCGCGCGCGTGCACAGAAGCAATGATGGTCATCGTGACGTAATTGTAACAACGACTGTGCAGCATCCCGGCAGGCACGACGTCCCGGCCGGCGGCCGGGAACACGTCGCGCCTGCGAGGAGCGCTTCGGGTAGGAGGTTTGCTAGCGCCGGCAGATCGTGTCCACAAACAGCTCGTCGATGAGCACAGGCTTCAAACCCGGCTTGATGGTGATCTCCTCGGTGGGCGGGCAGACCGGAGAGGTCCATTTCGTCACCCAGTGCACCCAGCCATCGCCGACCGGATTCTTCTTGGAATCGAAGCGCTGGAACACGTTGGGGACACCCAGGTCGGGCTCACCAAGGGTTCCCAGGTATGTGATCTGGATCCACATCTCTTTGATGCCCTGCTGGTCGTCCACGTTCGGAATCCTCACGACCATCCGTCCGCCGGGAGCGGGCGGGTTGGGTGTATCCACCAGCTTCCACGCACCCTTGCGACCGCTGAGCGCAGTGTCGAAATACACGGCGGTTCCTTCGACCTCAAGCGACGAATCAGGCTTGCGGTCGGACGGATTTTTCGACCGATCTGGTGCCGGCTTCGTGTCGCCCTTTTCGAACTTCCAGCCTCCAAGCGCGGTGCCGGGGTTGCCACGCCAATCCGGCGCCACATCCTCTCCCCGGGCCACGGAGCCACCCAGAAGCCCCACCGCGACGGCAAGAAGCACCAGCATCTGTCTGCGAGATCGTCTCATGGGCTCCCCTTCAGTCTGGGCGCTCCGGAGGATCCGGGCGTCGATGAGATTCTGGCGGGGATACGCGAGGGCGTCTGTGTCGTAATGCATAGCCGGACACGGCCCTTTTGCCGATGACGGTTTCACCGATGAGGGCTTTACCGATGCGCGGCCCGGCCGGCGGTCCGTCAGCTCCAGCCGCGGACGACGTTCGCCAGCCCGATCCCGAAGACGATCGTGTAGGCGGCGACCAGCGGCGTAAACGCGCGGGGCATCCATCGACGAAGCACAGCGCCGACCACCGCGAAGATCGCCGCGATCTCGGCGATGCGGCTTCCGCGCGCGACCAGGCTGCTCCACAGAAAGCCAGGAAAGGCCACGCCGGCGTCGTGAGCCTGCAGCGCGAAGACCTTGTAGGGGATGCCGCTCCACGGTTGCGTCAGGATCCCGGCAGCGCCCGCGTCGGTCATGCGCGCCGCCGCGGACACCTCCATGCGGTCGGTCACCAGCGGCACGCCGTCCAGGATCCATCCGCCGGCACCCGTGACCCCCAGTCCAAACGCGACGGCTCCCCCACACAGCGACCCGGCGATCGCCGCGCCTGCGACGAGCAGAATGCGCCGCGGCGCGGCCAGAACCAGCGTCGCGACGATCAGGTCGGGAA
>JBKKBA010000237.1:0-3311 GCA_046714275.1 Actinomycetota bacterium | reverse complement strand
ACCGACCTGATTACGACGCCGGGCGTCATCAACCTGGACTTCGCCGACGTTCGGGCGATCCTCACCGACGCCGGGTCCGCCTTGCTGGGTGTGGGGCACTCGCGTGGCGACAACCGTGCGGTCGAGGCTGCGCGCGCTGCCATTTCCAGCCCGCTGCTGGAGTCGTCGATCGACGGCGCCCGCGGCGTTTTGCTGTCGATCACCGGCGGCAGCGACCTGACGCTCTACGAGATCAACGAGGCCGCCAGAATTATCAGCGACCACGCGCATCCCGACGCCAACGTCATCTTCGGGACTGCGATTGACGACTCGCTGGGCGACGAGGTCCGCGTCACGGTGATCGCGGCCGGCTTCGAGCGGTGGGCCACGCGTGAGGTCGCGTCGGAGCTGACGATGGAGGATGACGACGAGGAGCTTGAGGAGTCGGCTGCGCGTCCCCGCCGGACGCTGGTCTTCGATTCCGACGACGAGCTGGAAGACATCCCGTCGTTCCTTCGCCGGTAACGCCGGCGCCATTTGCTCGCCTGGCACGCGTACGCCGAGCGGGCGGGAGCAGGACCCGGGGCTTACCTCGGGGCGCCCGCCCTCGCCCGCTTCGGCATTCACGCGATCTTCACCACCCGCCTGGGTGGCATGAGCGATGCGCCGCATGGCTCGCTCAATCTTTCGTATGTAGCCGGGGATGATGCCGGCATCGTGCGAGCCAACCGGGACCGTGCGTTGTCGGCCATCGGGCTGGCCGCAGCCGCGTGGACCGGGGGACGCCAGGTTCATGGCACCGAAGTAGCGCGCGTCACCGTCGACCAGCGAGGGAGCGGGGCCGACTCTGCGGCCTCGACGATCCCCGGCACGGACGCGCTGTGGACCGACCAGCCGGGGATTGCCCTGGCGGTCTTGGTGGCGGATTGCGTCCCGATCTTGCTGGCGGACCCGGTACGCCGAAGGGTTGCCGTCGTGCACGCCGGGTGGCGGGGTCTGGTCGGGGGGATCGTGGAGAAAGCCGCGGAGGTCTTCCAGGAGCCGGCGTCGATGGTCGCCTTGGCCGGGCCGTCGATCGGCCCGTGCTGCTACCAGGTGGGTGAGGACGTGGCTGTGCCCGCGCGGGATCGCTTCGGCGACGGCGTCATGCGCGGTGCGAACCTGGATCTGTGGGCGGCGACGTGGGCGGCATTTCAACGAGCCGGGATTCGGGACGCGACCGTTGCCGGTCTGTGCACGCGCTGCGAATCACATCGCTTCTATTCTCATCGGGCCGGCGACGGGGGACGTCAAGGCGTCCTAGCCTGTTTGTCGTGACCGCAGCACGTGTGACCGGCCTTTCCTTGGAGGTGCCATCCGATGCCCGACGATGAGCGCTCGCCCGAGCGGCAGGCGGCAGCCGCCGTTCGTGCCCGCATCGCCCAGGCGTGCCTGCGCGCCGGCCGCGATCCGGATCGCGTGACACTGGTCGCCGCGACGAAGACCGTATCCGCCCGGCAGATCGTTGCCGCCGGCGTTGCCGATGCCGGCGAGAACCGTGTTCAGGAGTTGCTGATCAAACATGAGGCCCTTCAAGGGCTGGACCTGCGGTGGCACTTCATCGGCACGCTGCAGCGCAACAAGGCGCGCAAGATCGCCGGGCTGGTTTCGCTCATCCACAGCGTCGATTCGGTGCCGCTTGCCGAAGCGATCAACGCTGCGGCGCATGATGCCGGGATCGTCCAGGCGGTGCTGATCCAGGTCAACGTCTCGGGCGAGGCGTCTAAGGCCGGCATCGCGCCGGACAATCTGAGTGGAACGCTTGACCGGATGCGTCCGCTGCGCTCGATCCACATTCAAGGGCTGATGACGGTCCCCGCCGCAGGAGATCCCCAGGATGCCCGGCCCGCCTTTCGGAACCTGGCCGCCCTGGCCGGCGACCACGGTCTGGAGCACCTGTCGATGGGCATGAGCCACGATTTTGAGGTCGCGGTCGAAGAGGGCGCGACGCTGGTGCGCGTCGGAACGGCTATCTTCGGGCAGCGGCCGGCGCCTGAGTGACCGGCAGGGTGACGGGGGAGAAGGCGGGGGCGGGGTCGGCCCCAAGTTCCGGACATCCCGGGTTCGCGGCCGAACGGGCGGTCGTGGCATACGCTATGGGCGGAACGAAACCCCGCTCCGCGGCGTCGGAGCGGCCGGGAGGATGGAGGCGATGGCCGGCTTGTGGAAGAAGACGCTGGTTTACCTCGGCCTCATGGAAGAGGACGAGCAACTGGAAGAGGTCCATCAACAGGCTCCCGAACGGCGTGAGGAGCCGACGCGCATGGTCCGTACTCTTTCGCGGGACGAGCAGCAGGGCTCGAACCACCCGGCAGGGCGTGGTGTCGTACGCCAGTTGGGAACGACGGGGCCTCCCCGCTCGGTTCACGTCGTCGAGCCTCGCGTCTACGACGACGCGCAAGATTTCGGCGACCGGTTCAAGGCTGGGGTTCCCGTCATCATCAACCTGCGATCCACCGAGCCCAAGCACGCGCCGAAGATCCAGCATTTCGCGTCGGGACTGGTGTACGGGCTGAACGGCCGGATGCAGAAGGTCGCAGAGCAGGTCTACTTGATCTCGCCGTTCAATGTCGAGATTTCCGCCGACGAGAAGCGCCGGCTTGCGGAGCACGGCTTCCTCGGGGAGTTCTGACGTCTCGCCGTGGAGACTATCCTCGCACAGCAGGTTGCAGAGACCAATATTCTCCAGACGATCGTCTGCTATGCGCTGTTCGTCTACAACATCATCCTGATCGCTCGCTTGCTCTTTTCGTGGTTCCCGCAGATCCCCGACGGCCTTCGTCCCATCTACAGCATCTTGTTCGCGCTGACCGAGCCGGTTCTGCGCCTGGCCCGCCCGCTGATCCCGCCGCTGCGGACGGGGATGGGCGCGATGGACTTGTCGCCGCTGCTGGTGTTCGTTGTGCTGATCATTCTTCGGACGATCGTGTGCGGGTAGGCGTGACATCCCCGCGCCAGGTGGTAGGGTCGAAAGGATGACGATCACCCCTCAAGACATCCAGAACAAGGAGTTCCGCGAGGCGTTTCGCGGGTACAACGAAGACGAAGTCGATACCTTCTTGGAAGACGTCGCGGAAGAGTTCGGCCGCGTCTACCAAGACAACCAACGGCTTCGCATCCAACTGGCCACGGCGCAGCAGGAAGCAGCCCACCGGCGGCCCGGGCCCCTGCCGACGGTTTCGCAACCTCCGCCGGCCCCCGGTTCGGTTTCGCCGGCCGCGCCGCCGGGCGTGGTTCGCGATCGCGCCGAAGCTCGCGAGGAGATGAAGCGCGCGCTGGTCGCAACCCAGCGA
>JBKKBA010000236.1:0-3534 GCA_046714275.1 Actinomycetota bacterium | reverse complement strand
CTCCTGCGCCCCGCTGATGTCGTCGTGAGCGGCGAACACGCCGATCGACCCGACCGTCCCCGACGGCGTAACGACCATCTCGTCGGCCTGCGAGCCGAGCCAGTAGGCGGCCGACGCCGCCGACGTGTTCGCAATCGCGCTGACATGCTTCTTGCCGCGCCCCTGCCGGATCTCGGCGGCGAGCTCGGGCACCAGGTCGGTCATGCCGCCCGGCGAGTCGATGTCGAGCAGGATCGCCGACACGTCCTTGTCGGCCATCGCCTGCCGGAACGACGCCTGGAACTGCTGGACAGACGTGCCGCCACTGACGGACGTAAACAGGTTCGCCTTCGGGAAGATCGGCCCCGTCAGGGGTAGCACGGCTACGGTGCCGGCCATGAACACGTCCGTGCGGCCCCGGCCGCCCTGGATCCTGGCCTGGATCTCGTCGTCGGACAGCGTCTCGCCGGCCGCGCGCGCCCCGACGATGTCGAGGATCGTCGCGAGCGTCGAAGGCAGGATCGCCCACGGCGACTCAGCTACGGCGCGCACGACCCGCGGATACGACAGCGCATCCTCGCCGGACACGCCAGCGTTACGCAGAATGTTGCCCGTAAACGTGCCGCTGCTACCGGTGATGTGGATCGCGCCCCGGTCGCCCATGTTGCCCCTTCCGCTCATCGCCGGCCCCCGGCCAGCTCGGCACGCTCGATCGCCCGCACAACCTCGTCAGCCACCTCGCCCGCCGACGCGCCACCGTTCCCGTTCCCGTTCCCGTTCGAAGGCGCCGCGGCCGGCTCCGGCGACAGCGGCGTAACCTCGCCATCATCCGCCGACACCTGCACCAGGTTCATCTGGCGCAGGAAAATGTTGTCGCGCTCCTCATCCACCTCGAGGCCCATCCCGCGGCGCGCCTCAGCCACCATCCCCCAGCCCTCCCGGACAGCCAAGCCGAGCCGCTGCGCCTGCCGATACAGATCCTCCTGAAGCACCCTCACCTGCGTCAGATCGAACCCGAACCGCCACACGAAAACGTCCCGCTCGAACTCGCTCAGAAGCTGAAACCGGACGTCCTCTCCGACGATCCGCTGATACGGGATGATCCCCGACTCGTACGCGAACTCGCGCGCCTCAGCCATGTTCGTGAACGTCGACCGGTCAAGCCCGGCGCCCAAACCGGCCACGATCGCCGGCACCCCCAACACCGCCGTCACCCGCTCCTCCGGCACCCTACGCAGCCCCCGCAAATCGAGCTGCTCCGGGCTGAACCCGAACTGCTGCACCGTCGTCGGCCCCGACATCACCAAAGGCTCGCCCCGCCGGTCCCCCGAGAAGCTGGCCCGCAGATAGTCCTTCGTCGCCTTCACGTCATCCGGCGACGGAGGCGTCGCAGACGTCGGGCTGACGATCAGGCCCGGCACACCCATGTTCCGCAACAGCGACGCCGTGAACGCGGCCGCCTCATCGTCCGTGAACACCTCGCGCAACACGCTCTTGAGCGGCGAACGGCCCTTCTTCGGATCGTCACCGTCGATACCGAAACGGAAATGCACCACATCGCCGGGCAGCAAATCGAACGTGTCCGCCCCAGGCCGGTACTCGTAATGGGAGATCAGATGCCCATCGTCACCCTTCGGCTCGATCAACGAGGTAGGCGTCCACCAAAGCTCCCGGACGATCCCGAACCGGTCACGAACCTTCAGCCAATACGCGTTCCCGTCCGCCAACCAGTCGATCATCGTCGCCATCCACATCACCGGCCCCGTAAAGAAATCGTTGGGCCTCTGCAACAGCCGCAACATCGGATGGTCACGCACCCGCTCCTCCTGGCCGCCCGGCAGCTCCCGCCACAACGCCGGCGGCGCCTCCGGGAACGTGCGGGCAACCCACAGAAGCGGCGCCATCACCGTGCTCGAGCCGGTACCGTCGCCGACCTCCCGCAAAAAGTTGAACAGCGACCGCGGCGCCGACGCCAGCCGGTAGGCGCTCCGGCGGAACACCATCGCCGTCAGCCGCCGCAGCGCACGAACGGGCCGCGAGATCACGCCGGCCCCCACGCCGGAGGCTCCGGCCGGTAACACACGAACGAATGCACCATCGCCGCAGCGATCAAAGCGTCGATCACCCGCCGATCCTGCAAACGCGCGTTCCGCGACGTCGACGGACGATCGAACCGGTGCTTCCCGCCCGGCAGCCGACGCACAATCGCGTTCAACACATGGCGGCGCAGCTCCGGCGACCCGGTATGGCGCAGCCAACGGTTCCCGATGCCCTCCATGAACAGGTCGTAGTCGTCCTTCGCGAACTCGTTCGACTGCGACCGGTCGATCACCGTCGCCCCGAACTCGCCCGAAAGCCACTGCGCCACATCCTTCGCGTCCGTCGAATCCATAACCACGACCTCGATCGGGTTCCGCTCATGGATCTCCTCGAACGCAAGCTTCACCTCGCCGATATCCAGCATCGTCCCGTCCCGCGGCGGCGTAAGAATCGTCGGGTCGCCCAACAGCCGGAACTGCGGATCCCGCACCCACAAAGGCACGATCGCCGTCGTATCCAGCAGCCACGCGAAGTCCGCGCCGACCGCCACCGGCACACCCTCCGGGATCACATCATCGACACGGCACGCATCCCAATCCGCCTCCGGCACCGCCGCAAACGACGACCGCGTCGGAATATTGCACGTCAACCGCAACCAATCCTCACCGAAATCCAAAGTCGGAGAACCCAGCTTCTCCGCCAGCGACTCAACCGTGATCTGCCCTAACGGGTTAGCCGACTTCACCACATCCAGGTCGTCAGCGACCGCCGTCGACGGCACCTGCCACTCGTGATAGACGATCCCCGGCCCCTCAGCCCGCAAATGGCAGCCGTCATAGTCCCGGCGCACAGCACGAGCCCGGATCTGCTCCCGCATCGCCTCAAACTCCGACGCCGGCTCACCCGCCGTCGACATCGTCGCGATCTGGCCGCCCCGCTTCCCCAGCTTCCCCTTCCACAACCGGTACAGCCGCGGATCCCGATGCCGATGCAGCTCATCCACAAGCGCCAACGTCGGAATCACACCATCACCCGTATTCGCATCCGCCGCATACACCTTGATCCCGCTCCCCAGCACCCCCAGGCCGCCGCCCTCACGCAAAACGATCTTCCGGTAGCCGTCATACACCCGGAAAACGTCCGCCAGCCGCGCCGACCCGCGCACAAACCCGGCCGCCTGCGCAAACAGGATCTCAGCCTGATCCCGAGAAGCCGCACCGATCGGCACCCACGGGGCCCGCGTATGCTCAGCGTGGTAGAGCGCGATCCCCGCGAAAAGCGTCGTCTTCGCGTTCCCCTCCGGGATGATCACCCAGAGCTCGCGGACGCCCGACAGGAAATCCGCGACAATCGACACCTGGAACGGCTCGAGCACCCACGGCTCCCCCGAATCCAACGTCAACTCGGCCGCCCACGCCTCGAAATGCTCGACCGAGAACGGCACCAGACCGTCCGCGCAGCCCGGACACGAACACGTCCCCACCTCCAACGCGACAGCCGTCACGACGCCAGCTT
>JBKKBA010000235.1:0-2791 GCA_046714275.1 Actinomycetota bacterium | reverse complement strand
GCATAGTCCGACAGCTTCCAATCGTCGCGGCAGTCGAAGCCGGCCGGCAGGTCGGTGCCCGGGGGAACGGCTTGTCCGGCGGCCAGCGGCGCGCAAGCGCCGTTCGCGATCTTGAGCTGGGTGTAGTCGTAGGGGTCGGCGCCCGGCCGGAAGGGAAATTGAGCGCCGGCCGGCGTGAGGGTTGCCAGCAGGACGGCGGTGGCCGCAGCGGTGATCAGTCGACGCATGGCAAGGGTCCTCTCACTTTTCGGGTCGGGCGTCCGCGGACAAAACGACGTATCTGTGCAGATTCTCCGCGCCTTTGGCTCGATCCTTCTGGGAGGGACGATGGAAGGCAGGAAGCCGCACATCTGCGGACGAATGAGTACCCTGTGTTGGGGTTGTCGCCGGGGGGGTTCCCGGGGCTCCCCTAGAGAGGGAGGAAGTTTTTTTGAGGCGCGTTCTTGGCGCGGCGCTGTCCGCGTTCCTGCTGCTTCCGGTGCTGCTGCTGTCGCAGGCCACGGCCCAGGTCACCTTCGGTGTGCCGAAGTCCGTGCCGCAGGGCTCGGTGACTGAGCCGGGCATCGACATCGGCCCGGCGACGCCGGCCGCGCCGGGTGGGACCATCTTCGTGAACGGTCCTCGCGGATTGCCCTCCCGGTCGAACCTGTGGCGCTCGGTGGATAACGGCGGGACGTACAACCGCGTGCCGTTCCCCTCGCCTTACGGGCAGCTCCCCGGCGGGGGCGACTCCGATGTCGTCATCTCGCCGGCCGGACGCTTGTACTTCCTGGATCTGTGGGTCGGCTCGAACTCTTTGGCGCGCAGCGACAACGGAGGCGACTCGTGGTCGTGGGGCACACCGCTGACCTCGCTGGGGCTGTCGGACCGCCAATGGATCGGCTTGGGCGGACCGGGTGACGCGCCGGGCAGCGACACGGTCTACATCGTCTATGCGCTCATCCAACCGCCGCAGTACGTGATGATCGCGCGTTCGAAGGATTCGGGTGTGACCTGGACTACGCACAAGGTCGTGCCGTCGCCGGGCGCCGCCACCGGGTTCACCGGGCAACTGGTTTCGGACGCGTCGGGATACGTTGGATTCATCTACCATCACGGCGGTCGGATGCGCTACGCGTACTCGACGAATGAAGGCTCTTCCTGGGCGACAACCCCGATCGAGGCGGACGGGGCGCTCAACACGATGCCGGCCGTTGCGCTGGTGGGAAGCGCGCTGCACGCCACCTGGATTCGAGCCAGCGATTACGCGGTCATGGAAGCGCATTCAACCAACAAGGGCGCGACCTGGAGCCCTCCGGTTCGGATTTCGGCCGGAGGCACCAACATGTTCTCTTGGATCGACGCGCGAGGAGGCAAGGTGGCGATCGCTTGGTACGGCACCGATGCCGTGGATTTCGGTCCCGATCAGAACGAAGGCCCCTGGTTCCTTCGGTACGCGGAGTCGCTGGATGCAGGCGCAACGTTCAGTGCGCCGATCAATGCCGTTGCCGATGCCGTAAAGACCAATCCCATCTGCACGCAGGGATTGGGCTGCGGTAGCGGTCGCGAGCTGGGCGACTTCCTGCAACTGGTCATCGACCTTCAAGGAAAGTCGTTGATCGCCTACGTCGATGTTGTGGCGGGCAGCATCGTTCAAGTCGTGAAGCAGGCGTCATGACGATGCAGCGGCTGACCGCGCTGGACGCCCAATTCCTGTACCTGGAGCGTCCCGAGACGCACATGCACGTGGCGGGGATCTCCATCCTTGACCCGTCCACGCGGCCCGACGGCCGGCTGACGGTCGACGACCTGGCCGCGCTGGTTTCCAGCCGGATCCACCTGGTCCCGCGCTTCCGTCAGAAGATCGAGTTCGTTCCGCTGCACGCCGGCCGCCCCGTCTGGGTGGACGACCCCAACTTCGACCTGTCCTTCCATCTGCGCCGCGCCGCGCTGCCGGCTCCCGGCGGTCCGCGCGAACTGACCGACTACATCCAGCGCGTGCACTCGCGCCCGCTGGACCGCACGAAGCCCCTGTGGGAGATGTACTTCATCGAAGGACTGGAAGACGATCACGTCGCCGTACTGACTCGGTCGCATCACGCGATGATCGACGGCATGAGCGGCATCGACATGGCCACGGTGCTGTTCGACTTCACGCCCGAGCCGCGCGACGTGCAGGCCGAACCGTATGTGCCGCAGCCGCAGCCGTCGTCGCGCGACCTTCTGGTCCAAGCGATCGGCGAGCAGGTCACGCATCCCGTGCGCACGGCAATCGAAACGCTGGGCACCGCGCTGAAGGCGCCGGGCGCCGCGCTGGAGACGGTGCAGCGGACGCTGAACGGGTTTGCCGCGCTGTTCGCGCGTGGCCAGGCGCCGGATTCACCCTTCAACGTCAAGGTCGGGCCAAACCGCCGGGTCGCGCTGGCCGCGGTGCCGGTCGCCGACGCCAGGCTGATCAAGAACGAGTTGGGGGGCAAGGTCAACGACGTGGTGCTGACGGTCGTGGCCGGCGCCCTGGACCGGATGCTGCGCGCGCGCGGGATCGACACGCGCGGCATGTCGCTTCGGACGATGGTGCCGATGTCCACGCGACCCGGCGGCAAGGACGTGCCGCTGGGCAATCAGATCTCGTCGCTGTTCGTTGACTTGCCGATCGGGGTCGATGATCCGGTCCAGCGGCTGAAGCGGATCGTGGCGGCCACCAAGGACGTGAAGCGTTCGCACCAGGCGGTCGCGGCGGGCATGCTGATGAATCTGTGCCAGTGGGCGCCACCGACGATTCATGCGGTCGCCGCGCGCGCCGTGGCTCGCC
>JBKKBA010000234.1:0-5177 GCA_046714275.1 Actinomycetota bacterium | reverse complement strand
GCCAGTCCCGTGATGACGACCAGGTCGCCCAGAATGCCAAGCCAGACGGCAACCGGAGCTGCCGAGCGACGGCGCAACGCCAGCGCCATCGTGGCCGCAGTGAGTGTCACCTGCGCTGTGAGCAACGCAGCGATACGGGAGGTGTCCAGGTTGCTGGGCGCGGCCGCTGCAAGGCCGATGAGCGCGAAGACGGGGATGCAAGCCCGGAACGCCGTGAACACGGCCAGACGGCCGTGCCCGCCGAACGCCCAGGCTGCGCGATCACGCCGCGGCTTAGAGCCGCCAGAAGCTTCGCTAATTACCCCACGATCCTTCTTCGTCGGTGACCTTTGTGAAGCGTTCCGGGCGTCGAGCTGCGATCCCGGCGATTGCGGCCAGGGCCAGAACAGCCAGCGCCAGGGGCAAGGTCAGCGGCCCGGCCAGCGCGGCGGCATTCGCGGCCAGCGTGGAGAAGGCCGATGCCAGCGTCCCTCCGTTGGCGACGGTGCGCAATTGAAGGGGCGACGAATCGTTTGCCGCGGCGGACCCAGATGTACCCGGGGCGCCGGGACCCGAAGAGGAAGAGGGCGCACCTCCCCCCGCGCTTGAGCCGGGACTCGTTCCGCTCTTTGGCTGCGTGGGCGAGGTCTGGTTGCCGTTTGGCGGCGATCCTGGGGGCGGCGGTGTGCTGGTACCGGGAAGGACGTCAACCAAGGGGGTCGTGCTCGACAACTGCACCGGCAAGGTCGGCGCCGTGGTGGGAAGCGCGGATACCGTCGGTGTCGCAACCGCGGTCGGGTCCAGCGGCTCCGACTGAGGAGCGGATCCCAGTCCGACACTGGTCGCCTGATCAATGAGATCCGGTTCGGACGCAGGACGGGCGTGGCCGGCAACGGCCGCCGGGCCGATGATCAAAGCCGCGCCTATGGCGCACGCTGTGAGAAACCGGCCAAAAAGTCGCGCGCGCGGGCGCCCCGCGGAAGGTCGCCGGGACTGCTCCGCTCGGCCGGACGGGACCTCAACAGATGTCATCGATAAAGATTCGGGCACCAGGATCATTTTCTGTATGGCCCGGGGGGACCATCTTGGGTATCAAGCCCGTTCGGAACCCGGATGGAACCGGACGAAACCGACGGCGGGGCGGAGTACAATCCCGGCTTGTGTCTGAGCAACAGCCCGAAGTAGTCCCCCCGCAGCCCCTGCCCTTGTCCGGCGTGCAGGGCGGACTTGCCGCGCAAGGCGACGCCTCACAAGGGGACTCGATCGAGCAGCCGGCCAAGCTCCTGAGGATTGCCGTCATGGTTCGCGAGCTCTTGGAGGAAGTCCGGCGCGCCCCTGTAGACGAGCACGCGCGCGAGCATCTGCGCACGATCCACGGACGTGTTCTGGACGAGCTGAAGTCCGGTCTGTCGGGGTCGCTGCGCGACGAGTTGGAGCGGATCACGCTTCCCCTGGACGACAAGGGCGTCCCGACCGAGTCCGAGATTCGGATCGCGCAAGCCCAACTCCTGGGATGGCTGGAGGGCCTGTTCCAAGGAATCCAGGCCGCGATCGCGACCCAGCAGATGGCCATGCAAGCGCAACTGGAGGAAATGCGCCGCCGCGGCTTGCCCCCCGGTCCGCCCGGTCCGCCCGGCTCACAGCCGCCCGGCCAGTACCTCTAGAGCCCGCTAGACCTTCGGTTCCCAGCGGAACGTCCGCGACGCGATCAGCACCCCGGCGACGGCCCACGCAAGCATCACCAGCAAGTCGGCGCCGACGAAACCCGACCCCCCGGTGGGGATGAACGCGCTCAGAAGCGAGTTCGACAGGTGCTTGACCGGAAACAGGTTCGAGAAAAATTGGAGCCAATCCGGCGCGTTCTCCAGCGGGATGAACACGTCCGAGACAAACAGCAGCGGCAGAATGATCGCGTTGACCACCGGCGGAGCCGCGTCCGCGTTGCGCACGATGGCCGTCACCGCCAGCCCCAGCGCCGTGAAGCACGCGGATCCGGCCAGCACCGCGACGATGAACGCCGGCATCGTCTTGCCCGGCAGATCCACGTCGTAGACGATCGAGCCAAAGGCCGACACGATCACCACCAGAACCAGCGCGACGAACACAGCGTTCAGAATCCGTCCGGCCAAGTACGCCCATGCCGGAAGCGGCGTGCCGCGCACGCGCTTCAGGATTCCCTGGTCCCTCGCAAACACCATGCCGATCGCGATGTTGGTGAAGCACGCGCTGACGATTGACAGGGCGATGATCGCCGGCGTAAAGAACGTCGATGCCGATACGCGCGGCCCGCGGCCGGTGTAGGGATCGTCAAACAGCAGGTTGAAGATCACCATGAACATCAGGGGAAAGGCGAAGGTGAAGAACGCAGCCGGCGGGTTGCGCCAGAACGAGCGGTTCTCGCTGCGGAACTGACGAAGCGCCAGCCGCACGTCGGCGCCCATCGTGCCGCCGGCCGAAATCATCTCTTTCGCGGCGCTCACTCGCTCTGCTCCAGCGGATCTCCGGTAAGGCGCAGATAGACATCTTCGAGCGTCGGGCGCGTCACGTTTAACGCCTCCAGCTCCATCTTCTTCTTCACGGCCCATGCCGTGACGTCGTAGAGAACTTTGGTGGGATTCTCCGTGGCGATGCGAACCACGCCGCCGTCGACGGTGGCCAGGGGGGCGATGCTTCGCGGGAGCGGGACACCGGGGTCGCGGAATGAGACGACCGTGTGCTCCGCATCGCGTCCCGCCAGCGTGGACGGAGGTCCTTCGGCGACGATCACGCCCTCCGAGATGACGGCGACACGGCCGGCCAGCGCTTGCGCCTCGTCCATGTAATGCGTCGTCAGAAACACCGTCTTGCCAAGCGCCGCCAGGTTGCGAATCATCTCCCACGCGTTGCGCCGTGCCCCCGGATCAAAGCCCGTGGTCGGCTCATCCAGGAAGAGAACATCGGGATCTCCGGCAAGGCCGATGGCGACATCCAGGCGGCGCTGCTGACCGCCCGACAGCGTGTTCACGCGCGCGTCGCGCTTCTCGCCCAGCCCGACGACATCCACGATCTCGTCCAAGGGGCGCGGGTGCGGGTAGTACCCGCGATACAGGTCGATGGCCTCGGCAACCGTCAGGTACGGTTCGACGCCGGTGGACTGCAGCACAATTCCGATGCGTCGCAGGTACGCGCGATCGCGTCGCCCGGGGTCGTAGCCCAGCACGGCGACATCGCCGGCCGTTCGCGTCCGATGCCCTTCCAGGATTTCGACGGTGGTCGTCTTCCCGGCGCCGTTTGGACCCAGCAGCGCGAAGACCTCGCCGGCCGCGACGGAAAGATCGATGCCGCGCACGGCCTCGACGGCTCCATACGATTTCCGCAGGCCGGTCACAGCGATGGCCGTTTCCATGCCCGGCTGCGTGGCTGTGTCGGAAACCATCGTGTCTGGGCTCACGAATGGAGCAGGATAGCGTCGCGTCTGCTTGAATGCGCGGCGTGCCGGCCGTGGACCCGTCCTCTCTTCCGGAGAAGCCTCGCGAGGTCAAGGGCCTCATCGCCCCGGTCTTTCGCATTGTGTTTGCTCCGGCGTGGCGCTTCGCGCTGCGCGGCTTGCTGGCGATGCGAATCACCGCCGACCAGCTCACGATGGCGTCCCTGGTGCTCAACATCGCGATCGCGGTGATGCTGGCGCGCGGCGGGCGATTCTTGCCGGGCATTCTGCTGCTGCCTGCGGGACTGCTGGATGTCATGGACGGCTCGGTCGCGCGAGCGCGCGGGCAGCAGGGAAGTCGCGGCGCGTGGATGGACTCCGTGCTGGATCGGGCCGCCGACGCCGCCGTTCTGGGCGCGCTGTTTCTCTCCTTGTCGTGGCAGGGGCGCACCACGCAGGCGGCGCTGGCGCTGGGATCCCTGGTTGTGTCGCTGTTCGTCTCTCATGTTCGCGCGCAAGCCGAAGTCGACGGCGTCACGATGGGGGAGGGGATGTTCGCGCGCCTGGAGCGCTACATCGCGCTGACCATCGGGCTGACCGCACCCGGCGCGCTGACGTGGGCGCTGCTGGCGCTGGTCGTTCTGGGCAGCGCCACCGTTGTACAGCGCCTGCTCATCGTTCGGCGCGGCCTCTCCGATCGCCCGCTCGACCGAAGGAATCCGAGAAACTAGGAAAGCAGCCGCTCGGCTGCCTGCTCGAAGAGCGTAACGGCTTCTGCTAGGGACTCGCGTGTTCCAAGCGCATGCTCGTCGCGAATATCGCGCAACCCGTGATAGATCCGATACGCCTTGACGCGATCGACGAATGCTTCATCGATAACATGCCTGTAGCCTTCTAGGACCGCATCGACAAATTCGTTCTCGTAGTGCGTGCCGCCCTGCCGGTACAAGATGCTCCACTGGAAGTCCAGCGCTGGATCCCCGATCGCAGCATCCCCGAAGTCTATGATGCCGGTGATCGCTTTGCCGTCCGTAAGGATGTGATCGGGTCCAAGGTCGTTGTGTACGACCGCCTTTCGCGGCGGGGACATGGCTTCGGGATGAGCCTTTTCCATTGTGCTCTCGGCGAGTCTGCGACCGCGTGTCCCAAGTAATGGGAGAACCCGGCGGCGGAACTCCTCGTCATCTTGTTCCCACCATGACTCCGCCCACGCATCTGGCTTGAGTCCCACCGCGCTCGCTTGGTTGACAGGGAAGCCGTGCAGTATCGAGAGGAAATCACCGAGAGTTGCCGCCGCCTCGGCGCGTTGTTGGTGGGACCACTCTGCAAGCAGTGCCGGCTTTAGCGGCTCGCCCGGAACGAGTGGATACACCATGTGCACGGGGTTCGCGATGAGCGTCGGGTCAGGGACGGGGACGGGAGACTGCGAGGCGAATGCATGCAGGAACGCGACCTCTCTTCGGACCCGCTCGGTTGCCCACTTGCCGCGAGGGAACCGAAAGACGCGGTCGCCAGTGATCCCAACGACCGAGTCCCACCCGCCTTCATACAAGTTCACGATGTCCGGCGTCTGCGTCGTGATGTACCGCAGGATCTCGCTGCGGCGATCTTCAGTCAGAGTTCCCGGTCTGGGCATCGTTGATCATGCGAGGATACCTTGCCGCCGTTGTGGATAGCCATCGCCGGCGCGCCTTCCTTATCCAGTGGCATGCGAAAAGCCCGCGCTCTCGCGCGTTTCTTCGCAGGTATGGGTGCGGCGTGGTGCGGGTGGCCCATCGGGGTGGTGCGGTTT
>JBKKBA010000233.1:0-6481 GCA_046714275.1 Actinomycetota bacterium | reverse complement strand
GGCTTCGTGAGGAAGCGCAGGCGCGACTGGACGACGCGCGCCGCATCAAGGCGGAGTTTGAGAACTACAAGAAGCGCACGGCTCGCGAGCAAGGTGCGACGTCCGATCGCGCGTCGGCTGCGCTGGTCGAGCGACTCTTGCCGGTCCTGGATGCGTTCCGCCTGGCGCTGATCGCAGCGGATCGCACGAAGGACTATGCGGCGTTGGTGCGCGGTGTGGAGCTGGTCTACGGAGAGTTGCTGGACGTCGTGCAGAAGGAAGGGCTTGAAGAGATCCACTCCGAGGGCAAGCCCTTCGATCCCGAGATTCATGAGGCGGTGATGGAAGCCGAAGGAGGAGCGCCCGACGGTCATCCGCATGTGGCTGACGTGCTGCGGACCGGCTACCGCTTCCGGGGACGCATTCTGCGTCCGGCCATGGTCAAGGTGGAGCGTCGCTAAGCCGTGAGCGCCAACTGGTTCGACAAAGACTTCTACAAGGTCCTGGGAATCGCCGAGAACGCCGCGCCGGACCAGATCAAACGCGCGTACCGCAAGCTTGCGCGTGCCCACCATCCCGACCGGCGTCCCGGGGACGCGTCGGCAGAAGAGACGATGAAGAAGATCTCTGAAGCCAACGACGTGCTGTCGGACCCCAAGAAGCGCTCTGAGTACGACCAGGCTCGCAAGATGGCGCGCGGCGGGTTCCGGATGCCCCAGGGCAGCAGCGGCGGCGGAGGGTTCAACGTCGATGTTGGCGACCTGGGCGACGTCGATTTGGGAGGGCTGTTCGGCTCGCTGTTCGGCGGCGGGGGACGCGGCGGGGGACGCAGGCGCGGCGTTGCGGCCAAAGGCGCCGATCTAGAGGCCGAAGCCAGAATCTCCTTCCAGGACTCGATGGCGGGGGTGACCGTCGCGGTTCCGGTGCAGCGTGACGTTCCTTGTGGCTCGTGCGGTGGAAGCGGCGCGCAGCCGGGAAGCCCGACACCGGCATGCCGGGCGTGCGGCGGCGCCGGTGTCGTCGGCGAGAACCAAGGTCCTTTTTCGTTTCAGCGTCCGTGCGGGACGTGCGGCGGCGCCGGCCGGGTAATCGAGCGTCCCTGCATCGCGTGCGGAGGCGAGGGATCGATGCGCCGGACCGAAGAGGTCAAGATCCGGCTGCCGGCCGGCGTCGAGGATGGGGCGCGCATCCGCGCTCGTGGCCGCGGAGGAATGGCTCCCCCCGGCGGCCGGCCGGGTGATCTGTTCGTGCGTGTTCGCGCCGTGCCGCATCCCGTGTTTGGTCGCAGCGGTGCGGACCTGACGCTGGACGTGCCGCTGTCCTATGCCGAGGCGACGCTGGGCGCGGAGATTGCCGTCCCCACTCTGGAAGGTCCCGTGCGCTTGAAGATCCCCGCCGGCACGCAGCCCGGTCGCACCTTTCGCGTGAAGGGTCGCGGCGCGCCCAAGCCAAAAGGTGGTCGCGGGGATCTGCTTGCGACGGTGCGGATCGTCGTTCCCGACTCGGTCAGCGGTGACGAGAGGCAGTTGCTGGAGGCTTTGATGGCGAAGCACAACGGCTCCATCCGGGCTCATCTGGGGGTGTGATCGCGATGCGCAGAGTCACGCCGAAGACGGCACCGCGCGTTACCGATCAGCGCGACCAGGCGCTGTACGTGATTTCGGTTGCGGCGGAGCTGGCGGGGGTGCATCCGCAGACGCTCCGCCTGTACGAGCGCAAGGGTCTGGTGCAGCCGAAGCGAACTGCGGGCAACAACCGGCGCTACTCGGCGCGCGACATCGAACGCATTCGGCTGATCCAGTCACTGACGCAGGACCGCGGCATGAACCTGGCCGCCGTCCAGATCGTGATCGCCATGCAGCGGGAGCTGGACGACACCCGCGACCGGCTGGCCCTGATGGAGGCCGACGTGGAGCGCACCCGGGACGAGCTGGTTCAACAGATGCAGCGGGTCTCCAAGGCCGAGATGGTGCTGTTGCGCGACATCCAAGACCTCTTCGGCCGGTGACTTTCAGATTCTTGAGTCCCGCCTGACCCCTGTCACCGGCTAGCCCCTGCCCCCTCCCCGGAACCTATCCGGCACTTTGCTCTCTTTGGGTATTGACGGCTAAAGAGGACATTCGGTACCATTGGGATCTACACGGACTTTGGATAGAGGAGGAACTATGCGACGCGCTGCAATGTTGACCACTTTGCTGGTGTTGGGAACGACCCTTGCCCCCAGCGCGGGGCAGGCAGACGTGATCGTCGCCAGATGCCGCTCTTCGAACCTGGTTCTTGGGTACAGCGCTCGGATCTGTATCGATATCGTGACGATGGACCCGGATCCGTCCGATCCCGGTTTTGCAGTCATGATCGATATCTACATCGAGGTCTGCCGCACGGGAAACTGCTTCTCCGAGTGGATCTGGGAGGACGTCGGTCTGGAGATCAACGACGAAGAGTTTGACCCGATGGTCACGCCGGTACCCGGCGGCACCGAGATCAGCCTCTTCGGCGAGGACCGCGCGGTGACGCTCTACTTCCAAATGAATGCAAACCCGATCGACATTCCCGAGATCTGCGTGTCGACCGTAACGGTCTTCTGCTAGTCGTTTTCACCGGCGCTTCGCCGGCTCGTCCCTTAGCGGCCGGGTCGGCGAAGCGCTTTTTCCGCATCGGCAAACTCTTCCAGTGGATGCAAGACGTCGCCCAACCGGGTGTTGAGCGACTCGAAGTTCAGCGGTTTGGGTTCCAGCCGCAACCGATCTGCTTCGGTCCGGGCGGCCACCAGTGCCCGGCCGCAGCGCAGGTGCAGATCCTCGATGCCGGCCGCTGCCCACAGGGGCATCAGAGCATCTGCCTGATCCAGCCGGCGCTGAAAGGTCGCGATCGCATCCGCCAGCGGGATTCCGTCGTCGCGGGGAGTCGGCACCGCCGCCAGCAAGGCTCGCTGCGCGGCATCGACGCTCTCGGCCGTCTTCAGGAAGGCGGGCAGCGCCGCATGCGCGCTTCTCCGGCGGAACTTCACATCAAGCAAGCGTAGCGGGCGCCGGCACGCCCGGCGACGCGCGCAAACGCCGCGTTTCAGGCTTCCGGAGAGCGTTGGTGGGTCAAGGCGTGGCTGCGGCAGGCCGATCAGATACAGAAGGGACACGCGGCGCTGCCGTTCAAGGAGGCTCGATATGGTTCGTTGTGAGATGTGCGGGATCGACATGCCGGTTGGAGCTCCGGGGCGCTGCGTGCTTGGACATAACCTTCCGGGAGGCGCCGCCGAGCCGGCTGCTCATCACCTCCTTGCACCGCCGGAGCCGGCCGAAAGTGCGCTGGTTGAGCCGTTCCCGGCAGCATTGTCCGTCGCTCATGCGAGACCTTCGCCGTCACCCGCCGCTGTTCCCCCGGCTCTTTCTTCGCTGGGTGCGCCGCCGGTCGCTGGTCCACCCGCTCCGTTTACGGCCCCCGCCGCACCCGCCCCACCCGCTCCGTTTACGGCCCCCGCCCAGCCCACCGTGCCGGCTGCGCCCGCACCGCCGGCTGCGCCGGCACCGTTCAGGGCTCCCGTATCCAGTGCGCCGTTCGCATCGCCTTCTCCTCTCGGCGGTCTGAAGCCGCTGGGATCTCCGCCAGAATCAACTGTCGTCACTTCGCCGCTGCCCGATCCGTCGACACCGGCTGGAGCCGTGCCCGCCGTTGAGCAGCACCCCCTAGGACACAGCGCTCCGACCGGCGGCGCCGTGACACCGCCGGCTGCACCGCGTCCCTTCACCGCACCGCAGCCGCTCAAGCCGCCCACTCCACTGACGGCAAGCGCGACCAGCGAGTAGTCACGGCGGAGACCGGCGCCCGTATCGCGAGTGCTCGTTAGGTTCGACCAGGCCCCCTGCCCCCAATAGCATGCCGGGCAGCATGTACTCCTCCGCGATTCCCGCCGGTGGCTACTTGGAGAAGCTAGGCATCGTCATCGACGAATGGACGGCCGAGCGCGTGGTGGCGACGATGCCGGTAGACGGCAACACGCAGCCGGACGGTTTCCTTCATGGGGGTGCAACCTGCTCGCTGGTCGAGTCCCTGGCCTCCATGGGCGCCGCGGCAGCGGCCGGCTGGCCGGAGAAGGTCGTGATGGGGCAGCAGCAAACAACCAACTTCTTGGGAACGTCGACGGCCGGTTCCGTGCGGGGGGTGGCGACGCCGGTCCACACGGGGCGCACCACCCACGTCTGGAACGTTGACGTTCACCATGTGGACACCGGAAAGTTGGTTGCTTCGGGTCGCGTCACGCTGGCCGTGCGAGAGCGGCGCTCCTGACACACCGCGTAGGCCCGGTCCGCCGGCCCGGTCTGACGGCCCGGTTCTGAGGGCCGGTTTACCGGCCGCCGGCGGACGATCAGGGCCCAGGTTGCCCCAAGCCCTCGAAAGCGTGAGACTTTCGGCCAAGGATCTCTTCAGGACAGGAGCCACAGCCGTGAACGCAGCGTTGCAGAAGACCGCCCGTGACCTGGTTGCCCCCGGCAAGGGAATTCTTGCCGCCGACGAATCGTCGGGCACCATCAAGAAGCGGTTCGACTTGATCAATGTCGAGTCCACCGAGGACAGCCGTCGCGCCTACCGCGAGATGCTGTTCACGGCGCCCGGGGCCGCGGACCACATCAGCGGCGTCATCCTTTTTGACGAAACGCTCCGCCAGTCGGCGTCGGACGGCCGCACGATGGTGGACGTCTTGGCGAGCCAGGGAATCATTCCCGGTATCAAGGTCGATACCGGTGCGCACCCGCTGGCCTTCGCGCCGGACGAGAAGGTCACCGAAGGTTTGGACGGCCTTCGTGCGCGCTTCGATGAGTACCGCGGGCTTGGCGCGCGTTTCGCGAAGTGGCGCGCCGTCATCGATATCAAGGGCGACCAGATCCCCAGTCCGTACTGCATCGATGTCAACGCCCACGCGCTGGCACGATATGCGGCACTGGCTCAGGAGTGCGGATTGGTTCCAATCGTCGAGCCGGAAGTGCTGATGGACGGCGACCACACGATCGAGCGTTGCCACCAGGTGACGGTTCAAACACTGGGAGTTGTGTTCGATTACCTGGCGCGTCAGCGCGTGACGCTGGAAGGGATCCTGCTCAAGCCCAACATGATCGTGGCGGGCAAGAAGTGTGCGACGCAACCGGACAACGGCACGGTCGCCCGGATGACGATCGAAGCGCTGAAGGCCGCCGTTCCGGCAGCGGTTCCAGGCATCGTGTTCCTGTCGGGCGGCATGTCCGATGAGGACGCGACCGACCGTCTGAATGAGATGAACAAGATCGGCGGCAATCCGTGGGAACTGTCGTTCTCCTACGGCCGCGCCCTGCAGGCTCCTCCTTTGAAGGCGTGGAAGGGCGAAGCCGCCAATCTGGAGGCCGGCCAGAAGGCGTTTTTGCATCGCGCCAAGATGAACGGGCTGGCGCGCAGCGGCGCCTACTCCGCCGACAAGGAAAGCGCCGCTTAAGCCGGCCGCCACGCAGGGCGCTTGCGCCGGACTCAGCCGCGGCCGCCACGCCGGGCGCTTGCGCCGGGCTCAGCCGCGGGCGCGCAGGGCGTCCATGATGTGCCGGTCGATGTGGGCTGAGCCGACCAGCCGCTCCTCAAGGTTCTCCCAGCCCGCGAATTGCTCCAGCGAACGTCGGGTCGTTCCGCCTGGGCTACCGTCCGCTTCGTAGCCCAGGGAACGCAACCGTGTGCAGACCTCTTCAAGAATGGAACCCTCCAGCGGGATGAGATCTTCCGGCGTGGGCTTGTCGAAGTACAGGTGGTGTAGCTCCAGCAGACGGGCCAGCTCCAGGCACGGCTGGGTGTGGTCGTCGATGCGCAGATCCACGACCACGTCGGTTGTCCCGCCGTACCCGCCCGCAGGCGCCACGACCAGCAATCCTGCGGCTTGACGTCCACGGCGGTCGCCTCCGGCGGCATCTCCCGCGCTCAGCGCGGCAAGCAGTCGGTCCGCAAGATTGCCGGCGGAATTCGTGAACGTGTCACACACCGCGTCGATGACTTCGGGGCCGGTGAGGATGTTCCCCTGAGCGGTGTAGCCGTCTCCGGTCCGCCCGCCGGCCCAGTCCATGCATTCGTCGCCGGTGAAGGTGGCCGCGCGACCTTGGGCATCGACGACACCCAACTGCCGCTGCGATCGCAGCTCATCCGGCCCGGTGAGCTGCTCGACGACGTGTGTCGCGGACGCGCCGCCGCTCAGCAGATCCAGTCCGCGTGGTCCGTAGGCAAGGTTGGCAAACGCCTGCGTGGCAAGCGCCCCGGCGCCGGCCCGGCACCACGGCACCAATGCTCCCGCCGCCAGGAACTTGGACGCGACCGCGACACCCAGCGCATCGCCGTCACGAGCTACGATCGAAAACGTCATCGGAGCAGTCAACCCCGCCGGTCGCGTCCGGGTCAACCGGCCCGGCGCGGGTGGTGAGTGCCGTCGCGCGGCCCGGCACGGCCCGGCTTGACGGCGCAGCGCGGCGCGGAACTAGAATCCGCCGCTGAAACCAAC
>JBKKBA010000232.1:0-2592 GCA_046714275.1 Actinomycetota bacterium | reverse complement strand
CGGCTATTCCAACCAGACTTTCGCGTAGTCGGCGATCGTTGACTTCGGGTCGGTGTAGCCCTTCACCTTCGGGTTGGCTCCGACGTAGATGGGGCCGTAGCGGTAGAAGACCCAGGCGGCGCCGTCATTGAGCCGCTCGGCGGCCTGGCGATAGATGGATTTGCGCTTGTCGACGGACTGCTCACCAACGGCGTCCGTGACGAGGCCGTCGAACGTCGGATCTTTCCATTGCCCAGGCTGGAAGTACGCGAAGTTCGCGCCGCCGCTCTGGAAGATCGGCATGTAGAAGTACGGGTCGGGACGCCAGCCCCACCAAGTGTTTCCGAACTGATAATCCCCTCGGTTGAAGCGAGCGTTCCAGGCTGCGACCTGCTCTGTCTGGATGTCGATCGTCACTCCGACGTCCTTCAGACTCTGCTGGTAGACCTGCGCCTCACGCTGTCTCACCGGGTCTTCGGACACGTAGTAGGTGAACTTGAGCGGCGACGGCAGGCCGGACTTGTCGAGGAGCGCCTTGGCCTTGTCGACATCGCGCGGGAAGGGCTTGTAGTTCGGATCCGAGAAGGGAGTACCCGGGAAGAATGGATCGTAGGCGACTTCCCCGGTACCGGAGTACACGGTGCGCCTGATCGCCTCGCGATCGATCGCATATTGGAAGGCCTGCCGAAGCTCCTTGCTCTTGCCGTACGTGGAATCGACGTTCCAGCGAAGGAACTCGAGCCGGAAGACCTGGTTCTGAAGAACCACCTCAGGCATCTGCTTGATCCGCTCGATGTCCTGATACGGCAGGCCATCAGCGATCTGCGCGCCGCCGGTGCGCAACTCATTGAGTCGCGTGGCGTCGTCCGGGATCGTCCGCAGCACGAGCTTGTCGGTGTACGGCATGGGACTGGCCCAGTAGTCCGGGTTCCGCTCGAGAGTGCTGCGGTCACCCGGCACCACCTCGACAAGCTTGTACGGCCCGGTGCCGACGGGATTCTGCCAGTACTTTTCCTTTCCGTGCTTCTGCCACGCCGTCGGCGAGATCTGGTACGCGGAGCGATCGAACAGCGTCACCGGGAACGCGACGGTCGGCGACTTCAGGTTGATCTTGATGGTGGACGTGTCGACCACGTCGATGCTTGAGACGGGGGCCAACTCGGATGCCGCGCTCGAACGGACCGCTGGATCGAGATGGCGATCGAGGTTGAACTTTGCTGCGGCGGCGTCCCAGGGCGTCCCGTCGTGGAACTTCACGCCCTTTCGCAGGTGAAGAACGAACGTGCGTGGATCTGTGAATTCCCAGCGCTCCGCAAGCGATCGTGCAGCGAGCGGCTGACCATCATCGCCGAGGGCGATGAGTGGGTCATAAACGGCTCGGAGCGCCTTGCGCTCCTCGTAGTAAGGGATGTCCGCGGGATCGTAGTGACTTATCGGGTTACCGGTCATGACGACGGTCAGTGTTCCGCCTCGTTTCGGCGACCCCGCTGCGGCGCCCGTGCCCGCTGGTGACGCACCTGGCGCCGTCGGCGCGGAGGGCGCGCAACTCGCGAGCAAGATCCCACCACCGACGCCGAGGGCACCCCGCAAGAACGCACGACGAGTTCTCATGGCCCTACCTCCCTAATCCGTCAGCGCCCACTTCTGAACCCCGAGGGTCGAAAGTATTCACTTGTACACATTACGTTGTCAAGGCGGTTTCGGTTCACGGAAGGGTGGCCGGGCGAGCGCTGCGCTCCAGCTGGCGGCGCCACATCGCCCCGATGGCGATGCAGCAAACGACGGCGGCGGCGCCGTCTATCGCGAAGGCGAGTGCCACTCCGCCTTGTTCAGCAATGAAGCCCGCCAGCGCATAGCCGGCGGGGGTGAGACCGACGTTAAGAAACGCATAAGCGCTGAGGACCTTCCCGCGCATCGTGATCGGTGTGAGGTCCTGAACGATGGTCAGCGCGTTCGCCTGGAACAGCGTCCACGCGGCTCCCACACCGCAGACGAGGACCATACATGCGACGAGGGAGGGTGTCGCGAATGACAACGCGAAGGTAAGCGCGCCGGCCACTCCCGCGAAGCGCAGCGCCCGGGGCACGGTCGGAGCGTTCCGGCTCGACCGGTGCGCCCACGCCGCACCGAGAAGAGCTCCGAGTCCCATCGCGGCCATGAGCAAACCGTAGCCCTCGGGCCCGAGTCGAAGCGTGCGCTGGGCGAGTGCGGTGATGAAGATCTGGTAGTTCATGACGAACAGCGCGATCGCAGCGACAGCGCAGAAGACGAACCGTAGCTGGCTGTCCTTGACGTGTATCAGCGCCGCTCCGATCTCACGAAACAGAGCCTCGCGCGTGACGGCGTGCTGCACGGACGTGCGCATCCGCGTGAGCAACCCTGCCGCGGCAATGTTCAGCACCCCGCTCGCGACCAGGGCGATAGCCATGCCGCTTTGCGCTCCAACGCCACCGACCAGGACGGGTCCGAAGAACCAACCGACCTGTTGCGTCGCGGATATCAGGGCCAGACCAGAGAACAGGAGCGGTACGCTGACGATCTCGCCCAATTGCGCCTGGCGCGCGGGAAAATCGAAGCTCAGGATGAGGCCGACCGCAAGGGATCCAGCGATGA
>JBKKBA010000231.1:0-6793 GCA_046714275.1 Actinomycetota bacterium | reverse complement strand
GGAAAATGCCGGCCGCAGCGGCCAGCTAAGAGTCTCGGAGCCCCTCGGGCTCGGCGGCGGGTCGCAGACGCGACCGGCGGCCGGGCCCGATTTCTTTCTCGCCCCCGATGCGCACCCACCCCGATTCGGATTTCCCGGGGTTATCCTTCGATCCGTGCCCTCCCTGGAACGCGCCGCATCGCTCGCATTCGCCGGAAGGCTGCGTGAAGCCGACAAGATGCTGGGCACCCCGGACGGGTACGACGAGCAGTGGCTGAAGGCCTATTTGCACAACTGTTTCGGGCGGTTCGACGAAGCATTGGACCTGAGCCTGCGGATTGCGGAAGAAAGCGGAGACGCCCGGCTTGCCTCGCAGGCGCTGGTCACTGCGGCTTCCGCCCTTCGCCAGATTCAGAGGCACCTTCCGGCGCATCCACTTGACGAAAGTGCGCTCCGCCTGGCTCCCGACGATCTGGCTCGCACGCACGCGCTCATCGGATTGGCTGCCGACGCCGTCGGCTTGGGACGCGAACGCGAATGCGCCGATCACATCGAGCTGGCGGCCGGGTTAATGCCTCCGGCGGATTGGCGCGCGCGCGTTCGCTTGACCTGGGTGCGCTGCGAGCACGCCTTGCTGTCGAGCCGCGCCCGGAAAGCGGTCACTCACGCTCGCGATGCGCTTGAGCGCGCGCACGCTGCTGGAGCGCGCCGGCACCAGGCGAAGTCGCTGCTGTTTCTGGGGATTGCGCTCCGCGAAGCCGGCGACCGCGATTGGGTCGCCGCGCTCAAGAAGGCGAAGGATATGGCCGGTCGGATGGGCGCCAGGCCGATCGCGGTCGTCGCCGGCGCCGCCCTGGCCGATGCGCCGACTTCCTCGGAAGCGCGAAGTCCGGCGGCGAAAGCCACGCCGCCCGGCAAAACCACGCCGCCCGGCAAAACCACAACGGCTCGGCAAGCCACGGCAGGCGGCAAAACCACATTGGGCAGCAAGGGCGCGAGCCCCCGCAAACGCGGGCCTGGGTAGGATGAGTGTCTCGTGGACATCGACGCGATCTTCAAGGCGTACGACATCCGCGGCGTGTATCCCGAACAGATCGATCAAGAGGTCGCGCACCGCGCAGGTCGCGCCTTCGTCGATTTTCTGAGCGCGCGCCGCATGGTCGTTGGGCGCGATGCGCGCGCATCCTCCGAACCGCTGTCCACGGCGTTCATTTCGGGGGCGGTGACCCAAGGCGCCGACGTCGTTGACATTGGCCTGGCTTCGACCGACATGCTGTATTTCGCATCGGGGTTGCTGGACGCGCCGGGCGCGATGTTCACCGCGTCGCACAATCCTGCTGAGTACAACGGCATCAAGCTCTGCCGCGCGTCGGCCGCGCCGGTCGGCCAGAACTCGGGTCTGCTGGATATCCGCGACCGCGTGCGCGCCGGGGAGTTTTCGCCGGCCCGCCGCGCCGGGTCCATCGAGCGGCGGGATCTCGTCGAGGACTACGTCAAGCACGTCCTGTCTTTCGTCGATGTCGAGCGGCTGCGGCCGCTGGTCGTGGTGGCCGATGCGGCGAACGGAATGGGCGGGCTGACGGTGCCGCGCGTGTTCGAGATGCTTCCGATGAAGCTGATCCCTCTGTACATGGAGCTGGACGGCACGTTTCCCAATCACCCCGCCGACCCACTCCAAGAGGAGAATCTGACCGACCTGCGCGCCGCGGTTCTTCAGCACGGCGCGGCCGTCGGGCTGGCGTTTGACGGCGACGCCGACCGCTGCTTCATCGTGGACGAGCTGGCCGAGCCGGTGTCGGGGTCGCTGACCGCTGCGCTGGTGGCTCGATCTATCTTGCGCAAGCACCCCGGCGAGAAGGTCATTTACAACATCATCTGCTCGCGCATCGTTCCCGAGATCATCCGCGAGCATGGGGGCACGCCGCTGCGCACGCGGGTCGGCCATTCGTTCGTGAAGAAGGTCATGGCGGAGTCGGGGGCGATCTTCGGCGGGGAGCATTCGGGCCACTACTACTTCCGCGACTTCTGGAATGCCGACTCGGGTCTGGTCGCCGCTCTGCATGTTCTGGAGGCGATGGGGGAAGAAAACCAACCGCTGTCGAAGGTGTTGCAACCGTTGCGCCGCTACTGGAACTCGGGTGAGGTCAACATCCAAGTGGCCGATCCGCACGCGGCGATGGAGCAGGCAGCCGCCCCGTTCCCGGCGGAGCGGCGCGATTGGTCCGACGGCTTGACCGTCGAGTTCGACGACTGGTGGTTCAATCTGCGGCCGTCGAACACCGAACCGCTGCTGCGACTGAACGTCGAGGCGCGCGATGCCGCCGAAGGTGAGACCCGGCGCGACCAGATTCTGGCGCTGGCCGGTTCGTAACTGGTTCGTAGCTTGTTCGCAGCGCGAAGGTCGTAACCTTGTAGCTCGAAACGAGAAGCTCGAACGTCGTAACCTTGTAGCTCGAAACAGCAAGCTCGCAGGTCGGAACCTTGTAGCTCGAAGCAGGAAGGAAGGGGAACGCATGCCGATCGATCAGGTTCTGCTGGACATCATGGTCTGCCCCAATTGCAAGGGCACGATCGAGTACGTGGAGGGCGAAGAGAAGATCTACTGCCGCGGCGACTGCATGTACGTCTACCCGGTGCGCGACGGCATTCCGATCATGCTGATCGACGAAGCCGAAAAGCCATCGTGAAGTTGAAGAAGCCGGTCGATCTGGACGATCCGTCCAAGATCGCTCAGGTCGACACCGCCGACATGCTGGGCGTCGTCGAGGGGTGGGCGGAGCAGTGGGCGGATGCGCGTGGCCCGGCGGCAGCGATTCCTCAGATCTCGGGGCCGGTCGAGTCGCTGGTCGTTTGCGGGATGGGCGGCAGTGGTATCGCCGGCGACGTCGTGCGCGGCCTGCTGGAGCCGACGCTTCCGATTCCCATGCGGCTGGTGCGCGGGCACCAGATCCCCGGCTTCGTGAACGCGCGCTCGCTGGTGGCCTGTCTTTCGTACTCGGGCAACACCTCCGAGACGCTTGCGTGCTTCGACGAGGCCGCGGCACGCGGCGCTCGCCTGGTGGTGATCGCCTCCGGCGGCTTGCTGGCCGAACGCGCTCGGCAGGCCGGCGCGATTCTGATGACACCGGCTCCCGGCTTGATGCCGCGTGCCGCGTTGCCGTCCCTGGTCGTCCCGCTGGTGGTTGCTGCCGGCGCGGCGGGCCTTGTCGATCCCTTGCCGATTCTGGACACCGGAGAGGCCGTTGCGCGCCGCTGCGTTGAGCGCTGGCGCCACGACGTCCCCTTTGAGCGCAACAAGGCCAAGCGTCTGGCAGTCACCATCGGCGACCACCTGCCGATCGTCTGGGGCAGCGAGGGCACGCAGACTGTGGCCGCCATGCGATGGAAGAATCAGTTTGCCGAAAACACCAAGCTTCCGGCGATCGCGGCGATGCTCCCCGAGTTGTGTCACAACGACATCGTCGGGCTGCATCACGGCCATCCCGCGCTGAGCGACGCGATCCTGCTGGCGCTGCGCATTCAGGAGGGCCACCCCGGCCAGGAGGCGCGCCTGAAGGCGGCGGTTGAGATCGCCGGCCCCAGCGTCGCCGCCGTTGAGATGGTCACGATCGAGTCGCCGACCCCGGCCGAGCGCTTGATCGAGTCGATGATCCTGGCCGACTTCGTCAGCGTCTATCTGGCCATCCTTCGGAATGTCGATCCGACGCCGATCCAGGCCATCACGATGCTGAAAGCCGCCCTGCAGTAACTGCCTTGCATGAGGGCCGCCGAAGGGAGCCCGCGGCGGCGTAGGATGAGGAACTTGAACAACGAGGAAAGGATCTGATCATGAACGGCGATGTCGCCGATCCGAAGCTTGCGGAAAAGGGCCGTATTCGCATCGAGTGGGCCGACGGGCAGATGCCCGTGCTGCGTGAGATCCGTGCGCGGTTCACCAAAGAGAAGCCCCTCGCGGGCCTGAAGATTGCCGCATGCCTGCATGTGACCTCCGAGACGGCCAACCTGATGCGAACGCTCGTCGCCGGTGGGGCCCAGACGGTTCTCTGCGCGTCCAACCCGCTGTCCACACAAGACGACGTGGCCGCGGCCCTCGACGAAGAAGGCATCGCGACCTACGCGATCAAAGGCGAGGACGACGACTCGTACTACCGCCACATCGAGGCCGTCATCGACTTCCGCCCCCACATCACGATGGACGACGGCGCCGACGTTGTCTCGACGCTGCACACCAAGCGCACCGATGCCCTGGATGGGATCATCGCCGGCACCGAAGAGACGACGACCGGCGTGATCCGCCTGCGCCAGATGGCGGCGGAGGGCGTGCTGCGGTATCCGGTTGTGGCCGTCAACGACACGCCGACCAAGCACATGTTCGACAACCGGTACGGCACCGGACAGTCCACGCTTGACGGGATCACGCGCGCGACAAACATCCTGTGGGCCAGCCGTCATGTGGTGATCTGCGGTTACGGCTTCGGCGGCAAGGGCCTGGCCATGCGCGCGCGGGGGCTGGGCGCGCAGGTCATTGTCACGGAAGTGGATCCGGTCAAGGCGCTGGAGGCCGTCATGGACGGCTACCGCGTGATGCCGATTGCCGACGCCGCGCGCCAGGGCGACGTGTTCATCACCGTTACCGGCGACCGCGATGTGATCAGAAAAGAGCATTTCGAGCTGATGAAGGACGGCGCCATCCTGGCCAACACCGGCCACTTCGACGTCGAGATCGACAAAGTCGCGCTGGCGGCCCTGGCCACGGATCCCCCCCGGACGATCAGGGACTTCGTCGAGGAGTTCCGGCTGTCCGACGGCCGGCGGCTCTATCTGCTGGCGCAGGGCCGGCTGGTGAATCTGTCCGCCGCCGAGGGGCACCCGGCCACCGTGATGGACATGTCCTTTGCGGATCAGGCCCTGACTGCCGAATGGCTGGCGAAACAGGAGGGCCTGGAGCCGCGCGTCTATGAGGTGCCGGCCGACATCGACACCGAGGTTGCGCGGTTGAAGCTGGCGACGCTGGGCCTGGCGATCGACGAACTGACACCCGAGCAGGTCGCCTACCTCAGCTCGTGGCGCGAAGGGACCTGAGCGCCGCTCTTCATCCTGAATGAAGCTTTGGAGCCGGCCCGCAAGACGGGGGCCGGCTCTTTGACGTTTCCGTCAAGCCCGCAATTGCGCTGCCATGTTCCCGGGGCAATTGCGTTGCATTCATGACGAAATCAGGCAAACGGAATAGCCCGGATCACCTACCTTTTGCTTGGACCGCTCAAACACGCCCGTAGAGTGCCGAAAGCCAAGAGGTAACGCCTGTATCGCTTGACGTATCTCGTGGGCGCATGCGGGGGAGTCCGCGTTCGTCCAACGCCCAACGAGCCAACCCTTGTTCCGTAGGAGGATCGATGTCGCGCAAAACCGCCCGCCGCACGGCCCGCCGCATCGTCGGGCTAACGATGCTCGCCGGACTGTCCGCCATGATGCTGACTCGTGCCGGCGCAGCAGGAACCGCGGCGGCCACCGTGATCGCCCCGTCGTTCATCAAGGCGGAAAGCGCCACAACCGGGACGTTCTCGGTCTCCATCGTGGACCCGGCCGCCGGAAACCTCACCGACTTCGACGTGCGTCTGACGGCGATCCTCAACTTCTCAAGCGGTGACATTCGCGTCAACACGGACGCGGCCGGCTGCACCGACGCTGCCCCCGGTGCAAGCGACGCGGTCAAGGACGCATGGTGTGACGGCATCTCGCTGTGGCGCGATAACGGCAGCGTCGCCGACCAGTTGGATTCCGGCGATGAGCCGGTCAGCGGCAGCTTTACCCTTCCCGGCGGTAACGATTGCTCGGTGCAAGTGACGCCGTGCGACGTGGATCTGACCTTTAAGAACGGTGACGCGGCGTTCCCGCTCCCGACCGCTGCGGAAGGCACGGGGACGTTCATCGTGGCGATCCGCACATCCAGCTCGATCGGAAACGGGAACCAGTTCCAGGTTTCGTTGCAGCCGACGGGCATCACGACGGCACCGGCGCCGACTGTTTGCTGCACCGGGTCCACGTCGGCGGCCTTCACCTCCGACATCTTCGCGCCCGTCAGCCCGGTGGTGTCTACGGTGGGGCTTTCGCGCGGCGCCGGCAAGGTCCACGTTGGGGCGACCGATGTCTCCGCTGAGACCTCGGACGCCATCTTGCAGGTGCACTCGTCGCTGTCGGACACGTGCTCCAGCCCCACCCTAATCGCGGAATCTTCTTCGACCGACCTTCGGGTGAACAACACCGATATCCTCGGTCTCGACGTGACTGCCTTGAAGGCGTTCCCCGTCGGCAACTTCGTCTGCTATCGCATCAAGGACCGCGCGCTGAACCTGTCCTCGTTCGTGAGCGACGGCTTGATGCCTGGACTCCCGGCCGACGGCGACCTGGTCCTGCTGACCACCAGCAACGTGACCGGCGCCAAGCAGGTCAACGCGGCGCCGGACGCATCCGCGCGGCGGTTCCGCATGTACATCGACCCGGCCGACGCCGGCACCTACGTTCGGGCCCGCAACGGCGACAGCGTCGCGCACGACAAATGGATCGAGATCCTCACCTCGACGTCGGGAACGGCGTGCTCCGTTGACCCGGGCACGACGACCTGCACGGCCGATATTCGCCAGTTCCTTTCCGACGTCCAGGCCGGCGCCACGCTGGCCGCGGGCGATGGGGTCGGCTATTCCGTCGCCACGGCCGAAGGCAACGACGGCAGCGTCCGCGACGACGGCTTGATTCCCAACGTCCCCGCCGACGCAGAGAAGAACCTGCTCAAGGTCAGCGCCGCGGCCGAGCATCA
>JBKKBA010000230.1:0-5404 GCA_046714275.1 Actinomycetota bacterium | reverse complement strand
ATGGCTGCGCCCCCGACCCGTGGCCGCTTCGGCCGGGCCGGGGACGCAGGTCTTGACCCTTAGCTGCAGCCGCTGGTGCTGCCGCAGGACTCGCAGACGAAGCACGAGCCGCTGGGCCGCATCTTGTTGCCACAGTTGTAGCAGTAGGGCGCGTCGGCA
Organism: Actinomycetota bacterium; assembly: GCA_046714275.1. Taxonomy (GTDB): domain Bacteria; phylum Actinomycetota; class AC-67; order AC-67; family AC-67; genus JBKKBA01. The sequence continues at coordinate 5,245 of JBKKBA010000230.1, read as the reverse complement.
TACCGCACCTTGGTTCGGGATGCTCCCGCCGTTTCGGTGACGGGCGGCGGTGGTGGCGGCGGTGCGGTTTCTTGTGGCGCGATCTCCTGCGGTGCCACGTCAACCACCGACAGCTCCAGCTTTGCCGCGACCTCGTCCTTGCGTTCGTCAATCGACCGGATCCCCAGGTCGGCGCGGGTCTGATCGTCCAGGAACTCCAGCGCCAGCCGGCGGAACACGTAGTCAACCAGCGATGCAGCGAAGCGAATGTCGCTGTCATCGGTCATACCGCTGGGCTCGAAGCGCATGTTCATGAACTTCTTGACGTAGGCCTCTAGCGGCACGCCGTACTGCAAGCCGATCGAGACCGCGATCGCCAGCGAGTCCATGACACCGGCGAGCGTCGATCCTTGCTTGGAGACCTTCAGGAAGACCTCGCCCAGCCCGTCGTCGGGGTAAAGGCCGGCCGTCAGGTAGCCCTCGGCGTCCCCGACACGGAACGAGATCGTGCGCGACGGTCGCGACTTGGGCAGACGCTTGCGATCCGGCAGAGGAGCCGGGGCGACGGTCGATGCCGCCGGCAATGCCACAACATCGGGGGTCGCCTTCTTGTCGGCCGACAGGGGCTGCGCCACCTTGCAGTTGTCGCGATACAGGGCCAGTGCCTTCAGCCCCAGCCGCCAGCCTTCGACTAGCAGGTCCTCCACCTCTTCCACCGTGGCCGACTCCGGCATGTTCACGGTGTTGTGGTTGACGATCCCGTTGCCGACGAAGGCCTCTGTCGCCGGCACCGCGATGTCGAAGACTTCCTGGTCTCCCGCATCCTGGACGGCTTCAACCGGGCTGAAATGAAGATCGTCGGAGAGAACGCCATCGACCCAGCCGGGCAGGGCGATCCCCGGAATCTGGGCAAGCCGCTCCAGCGTTCGCCGGCTGACGTGCTTGGTCCTGGGGTCGCGCAGGAACGTGAACTCGGTGCGATAGCCGTATCCGTTCCGGCCGGGCCGTCCCCGTGGGATCAGATCGTAGAGATCCCTTGGCTTGAGCCCTGGGACGACATCGGTCGGACTCTGCGCCGGGCTTGCGCCCAGAAGAGCCACCGCACGGGCACGCTTGTAGGACTCGGCGAACGAAACCAGTCGAATGAGGGTTTGGGCGTGCTCCCCGCAGGCGTACACCTCGTCGTAGTGCTTGCCGTTTTTCTTGTTCAGCTTGGAGATTCGCGAGTGAACGACGCCCAGGTTCGTGAGCACCGCTTGAACATCGTCAAGGAGAGCCGGCGAGTTGACGCAGAGAGCCCACTTCGGCGTCTTCCCCATCTTCGCCGTGTAGGCATCCAGCCAAAGCCCTTCCAGGAAGGCCAGCACCATGGGGCGCGGGGATCGGAGGACCGCGTCGGGAATCCGCTTCTCGGACGCACGGCCGCCGCAGCCGAGCCACTCGAAGAACTCGACCAGAGCCTTCGACGACACGATCACACCGGGGCAGCGCTCGGGCTGACGATCGACCCGGGCTTCGACACCGAACACGTTTTGCCATGCGGCGACTACCCGCTCCAGGACCTCGTCTTGCGAATTGGTGATCGTGATCGTCCAGTTCGATCGCGTCGTCTGACCTTCCGAGGCGTACGCGCCCAGCAGGAATGCGAACTCCTCCGTCATCTCCGCCGGCATCTGCACCGGTTTCTGATTGCCGTAGGAAGGCGTCGGCTTGAACGCCGTGAATGCCGCCGGGATCGACGACCACATGTCCGCTCCGTAGCGGATGGCGACCGAGTCCCCCACCGCGACATCGTTCAGATACTTCCAGTCCAGCCCGCTTTCGTTCGCTACCAGCACGCGGTGGTTCGGCGTCCCGACAATCGTGTGCCCGGAGCGCAGGACCGCCTTCCGCACCGGACGCGTGCCGCCGTAGTAGAAGGATGACGCCTTCTGCGCTCCGCCCAGAGAGGCAACAAGCATGCGGTGGTCGCGGAAGGTGTCCTCCGGCTCCCCCTCATGCAGCGCGCGAATACGGACGAGCCCATCCTCGGTCGTGAGAAGCGTTTCGCCCGTCACGCACTTTGAGATGGCCCCGCTGATGAACGGCTGGACGGCCGACATCATCTTGACGTGACCCATGTAATGGATCGTCCGCTCACCCATCGCGCAGTCGAAGATGGGATAGTGGTCGAGGTCCAGATGAGGCGCACCTTCCACGTTGTTGTTCTCGTGGATGAAAGCGGTGATCTCTTGAACCTGGTCGGGGGTGTAGCCCAGCCGGGCAAGCGCACGCGGGATCGACTGGTTCACGATGTTCATCGTCCCGCCGCCGACCAGCTTCTTGGTCTTCACCAATGCCAGGTCCGGCTCGATCCCGGTCGTGTCACAGTCCATCATCAAACCGATCGTGTTGTGGCTGACGAACCCGTTGGCGACATAGGTGACGTTGTCGGGAACGGACAGGTCGTACGTCGCCTCTTCCTCGGCGAGCGTCGCGGTTGCAACGGTGTCGTAGAAGAAACCGAGCAGGTGCTCCAGCTCGGCATCGCGCGATACCTGGTGCGCCTCCACCGCGATGCGGCGCGAGATGCTGCCTGCCTTGCCGTGCTCCATGAGCATGACGCGGCGCAGCCGTGAGTTATCCGGCGCCACGCGATCGATGAGCGTGCGCGTGACCGGAATCCGATCCTTGCGGGCCGCTTGGGCGCCCTCACCCGTTAGGACGGCGCCGTTCTTGCGTCCACTCATGAAGCCGACCGTCTGGTGCCAGACAGGCGTATATCCACGGTTCAGGAGCCGGAGCACGGCCATCATGCTCTTGCCCCATCCGCTAATGGTTCCCTTCCGGCTGGTGGGCAGGCCGAGAGCCAGAAGCAGCGTCTGTACCTCATCGGCGAACGCGTGGCTGGCCGTTGACCATGTCGGCGTGCCGGCCGTCACGGTTCCGTCGGCTTCAAAGAGGCCGCGCAGGAAGGCCGCGTAGGTGGCCGGGTCGTTGGCGTGAAGGACGGCGTCGGGAACATGCGGCGCGTAGCCCTTTCCGCGGTGATCCTGGCCCGGGGAGCGCTTGGCAAAGCCGGAGGCTTCCCACCAGTCCACCAGACGAACCGAGTGCAGCGCGACCTCGGTATACCCAGTCTTCTCCTTGACCTTCGCTTCGATTCCGAACAGGTCCTTGGCCAGCATCGACAGGCGCTCGATCACATCGAAGTCGCCCGCGGAGACGCACAGCCGGATGCCGCGAGAATGCAACGAGCCGTCCCCCATGAAGTAGCCGACCAGCTCGGCCAGGTCCGGGGTCATGTGTCGCGGCATCCTCACATGATGCTCGCCGGCCCAATACGCCTGGGCGATGGGTGGCAACGGCACGTCCTGAGGAGTCCCGATCAAGCCTCCCAGCATCAGCGGGACGACGTCGCCTTCCGACAGGTCGGCCAGGCGCTTCCACTCCCACGTTCCCTCGGCCGTGACGACTTTGACCCGATGCGTCGTCGTTCCCCGCACGGCGTAGCCGCGTGCCGTGCGGACATCGACGACCGGCTCAACACCGTTGATGTAGAACTGCGTCGCCTTCTTCGGGCCTTCGTCGGTGGCCACGTCGATGCCTAGATCCTGCCACTGGTCCCCATTGGGGTCACCCAGAGATCGCAGCCGCACCAACCCGCGTTCGGTCGCGACCAGAGTCCCCGCCACCAGACAGCCGGTCGGCGCCAGAACTGAAGCCTGCGAGTTGCGATAGCCGTGCTGCCGGCCGAGGGTGATTGCGTCGTCCCACGCGCCCTTCGCGGCCTGCAGCAGTCCCTCGGGCACCAGCTCGGGATCGATATCGTCCACGGCGGCGCGGTGCTTGTTCATAACGCGCAGATGCGCCTCGGCGTTCGGCGGGTAGCCGTTGTACGGACCCATCTGCTCGGCCACCTGGGCGCTGACCTGGTACGCCCTTCCGGTCAGCAACGCCGTGATCGCTCCGGCCCACGCGCGCCCTTGCTCGGAGTCGTACGGCAGACCCCGGCTCATCAGCAACGCGCCAAGGTTCGCGTACCCGATCCCAAGCTCCCGGAAGTCGATCGCGTTCTTGCCGATCTTCTCGGTCGGATACGACGAGTTGCCGACGATGATCTCTTGCGCCAGGAACACGACGTCCACCGTGTGGCGGAACGCCTGAATGTCGAAGTTCATGTCGCCATCCACAAACTTCATCAAATTGAGCGACGCCAAGTTGCAAGCCGAATTATCCAGATGCATATACTCTGAGCAGTTTGCCACGAGTGTCCCATTTACGATGTACGAGTGGTTTCTTGGCTCGGTGAGATTGTAGGTCTGCTCAAACCCATCAGAAACTCTCGCGGCCAATCTGATCGGTTTTTTCGCCGCATAGACCCGATGCTCGGCCAGCGACGAGTCGAGAATCGCCTTCTTCCGCGTCAACGCGAAGCCAATCTCGCGAGCGAAGGTAACCCGGTCGATCCCAAGAAGGCGGAGGTCGAAACTCTTGCCGCGACTTTCGTACTCTGCCGTCGAACCGTCCTTCCGCGTGTACGAAAAGTTCCGCTTGGCTGACTTTCCGGTGATGTCGTAGATGCGGCCGCGGATAGCGAAGGAAGAAAGAAGCAGCGAAACCCCTTGAAGCAGTGCCTCCGATTTGCTCCCCAGCCCGACGTACCGAGTTCCGTTCGACAAGTTCACAGCGCAGCCGTCGGCGTCGAAGAGACCGCGCAGGAACGCAGCCTGGATCTCTTGTGGCGCCTGGAAGATTGCCCAAGGAACCCTCTTCTCCGCGGCCCGTCCGGTCCCGATGCCCAACGCTTCGAAGAAGCGAGCCAAGGGACGACGTGAGAGCCTCAGTTGGATCGTGCCGTTTTCCTGAACGCTGGGCTTCGGTGCAGTTCCCCCGTTCAGACGCGACAGCAACTCCAAGTGCCGCGGCAGAATCTCTTCCTGATCTTCCTTGGAGCCGTAGACGGTCGTCACAACGTTTCCTGAGATGCATCCGTCCCCAACCAGCCAGCCAAGGTAATGCGCAAGGCCCTCGTCCCACTTCTCGGGAAGTTCGAGTGCACGGGCCCAGTCACCCTTTACGTTGTACGCGGTCACATCAGTCGAGACCGGCAGACGGTGATCGGCCATCAGCGCCGGGGTCGCCTGGTCCAACTGCGTAATCACATCCTCTTCGCTGAGGTCCTCCGCGCGGACCCATCCGCGGTTGTCGGTCCAAATCCGGTGATTCGGTGTGCAGCGAAGCTCACGTCCGTCGCTGAACCGAAGTCGGAGGATCTCTTTGGTGC
>JBKKBA010000229.1:0-3071 GCA_046714275.1 Actinomycetota bacterium | reverse complement strand
GAGGCCTACATCACAGGACGCTTCGGTTAGCCCGGTGCGGGTGCCTATGTCCACCAGGAACGGCGGAGCGTCCGGGTGGGCCGTTCCTCTGCTTGCCGCCGCCGCGACGGCTTCCGTGCTGATCGCGCTGGCGCCGCGGGCCCGGCCGGCGGCGTTCGTCGCCGCCGCGATCCTGGGTGTCGGTGCTGCGGTGCTGGCGACGACCTCCGGGACCGCCGGCCGACGGCGTTCAGTCACCGAACCGCAGGCGGATGCCGTTCGAACTGAGCTGGCGACGGCGCACGATCGCGCGGTGTTGCTTGAACACATTTTGGACGTCGCGACCGAGGGGCTGGTTCTGATGGGCGCCGGCGGTGAGATCCGCATGGCCAATCGAGCAGCGCGCGGCATCCTGTCGCTCGGACCCAGAGCTTCGTCGCCGGCGGTCGAAGCGCTGGGTCTGGGCACGCTGGCCGAGCAGGCAGTGGCGACCGGCCGGGCCGTTCGGCTGGAACGCGAGATCCATTTCCCGACACGACGGCTGCTGTCGGTCCAGGTGCGGCCGTTCGAGGGCGGCGCGGTGGTGCTGCTGGACGACGTCACCGCCGCGCGCCACGCCGATGAGGTGCGCCGGGACTTCGTCTCCAACGTCTCGCACGAGTTGAAGACACCGGTGTCGGGCATTGCGCTGCTGGCCGAGCAGTTGAGCCACGCGGTGCGGGAGGATCCGGCCGCCGCGCACCGCTTTGCCGAGCGGATCAACCGGGAAGCCGAGCGGCTGGGACGGATGGTGGTGGACCTTTTGGACCTGACGCGCGTGGAGTCCGGGCTTCCGCTGCAAACGGCGCGCGTTGAAGCCGCGTCTTTGGCTCGGGAAGCCGTCGAGCGGGTCGCGGCGCTGGCAGAGACGAAACAGGTTCGCGTGGAGGTCGATGCCGGGGATCGGGCGGTTTTCTTCGATGCCGACGAAGCCATGGTGACGGCAGCACTGGCCAACCTGCTGGATAACGCGGTGCGCTACTCGCCGGAGCGCAGCGTCGTCGGCTTGTCGATTCGCGCCACCGCCGATGCGCTTTCCTTCGCCGTCGAAGATCACGGGCAGGGAATTCCCACCGAGGAGCTGGGCCGCGTCTTCGAGCGCTTCTATCGCGTGGACAAGGCGCGCGCGCGATCGACCGGGGGCACCGGCTTGGGGCTGGCGATCGTCAAGCACGTGGCCGAGCGGCACGGCGGCAGCGTGGCGGCAACCAGCGAGCTGGGCCGGGGGTCTCGGTTCGTGCTGACGTTCCCCCGTGCGTTTGACCCGGCGGGGGGTGGCCGGTCGTGAGGATCCTGCTGGTCGAAGACGAAGAGACGCTGCGCGAAGCGGTTCGCTACGGCCTGGAGCGCGAGGGATTCCGCGTGATCGCGGCGCGCGACGGGCGTGAGGCGCTGGAACGGTTTCGTTCGGGCGGAGCCGATGTGGTGCTGCTGGACCTGATGCTGCCCGAGGTTTCGGGGCTGGACATCTGCAAGTCGATCCGCGCGACCAGCCAGGTACCGATCATCATCATCACGGCGAAGGACTCGGAGGCCGACAAGGTGTCGGGGCTGGAGCTGGGCGCCGACGATTACATGACGAAGCCGTTTTCCATGCGGGAGCTGATCGCGCGTGTTCGGGCGGTGACGCGACGAAGCGGCGCCGGCGTCGCGCAGCCCTCCGCCGACGTTTTGGAGGTCGGCCCGGTGGCCTTGGACGTCGAGGCGCATGAGGTTCGCATCCGCGGCGAGCGTGTCGAGCTTCCGCCGAAGGAGTTCGAGCTGCTGCACTCGCTGCTGGCTCGGAGCGGCCGGCTGGTGACCAGGCAGACTCTGATTCACGAGGTCTGGGGACCCGAATATGTCGGCGATACGCGGACGCTGGACGTCCACATCAAGCGCTTGCGGCAAAAGGTCGAAGACGAACCGCACCGGCCCCGCCTTCTGAAGACCGTCAGGGGGCTGGGATACAAGTTCGAAGACCGGTCGGCGTAACATCAAGTCCAGGGGGTAGCATTGAGGGAGCCGGCAGCCGGAGGTCTCTTTGAACGACGCACGCAGGAACTTTCACAACCAGCTTGGCATGCTTGAAGCTCAGTTGGTGCTGGAAGGGGAGCGTGCCCTGGCTGCGCTGGCAAACGCCGATCGGGCTCTGACCGCGCGGGATGCGTCGGCCGCCGATGCCATCATCGCCGCCGACGACGAGATCGACAGCCTCTACATTGCCGTCGAGCGCGGTGTCTTGGAGTTGCTTGCACTGCAGACGCCCGTCGCCAGCGACCTTCGACTGGTCAGCGCGATGATGCACATCAATCTGCACCTGGAGCGCATCGGCGACATGGCGGTCAACATCGCCAAGGCCGTCAAGCTGACTCCGGCGCTTCCCAGCAGCGCGAAGATCGTGGAGAACCTGTCGGAGATGGCCGCCATCGCCGAGCGGATGGTCAACGCCGCGCTGCGCTCGTTTGCCGACCGGGATCTGGAGCTTGCGATGCAGCTTCCGTCGATGGACGATCCGATCGACCGGCTGAATCGCGGCATGGTCAAAGAGGTTGCCGCCTGCGCATCCGATCCCGGCCTGCTGGAGTGGGCGCTGCGCATGATGATCGTGTCGCGCCAGTTGGAGCGGGTCGGCGACCACGCCGTGGATATCGGCGAGCAGGTTGCGTTCCTGCTGACCGGCCAGTTCCGGGAATTCACCGACGCCTCGCATCCGGAGCTGGAGACACAGGTCAAGGCCGGGGAATAGCCGCTTGCGGCTTCCTTCCTCAAAGTTCAGACTACGTTCACGGGGCGTTCACCCCGACTGAGGGCGGCAGCCCTATGCTGCCTGAGCGATTTGAGCATTCATGTCCGATCAGACGCTGGCCGTTATCGACATCGGTTCCAACTCCGGCCGTGTGATCGTGGTTCGGATGCACGGCGGCCATCTGACGGTGCTTGCCGACGGACGGGTTGCCTTGCGCCTTGCCGCCGAGCTGCCGAACGGTGTGCTGTCGCCGGGTGCGATCGCGCGCACGGTCGCGGCCGTCCGGGACTTTCAAGCCGTGGCGCGTTCCGCCGGCGCGACCCAG
>JBKKBA010000228.1:0-3645 GCA_046714275.1 Actinomycetota bacterium | reverse complement strand
GGTGGCGCGACCTATCAGGTGCCGGTCGAGGTCCCGAACCGCCGGGGAACGACACTGGCGCTTCGGCACCTGACGCAGTACTCGCGGGTCCGCAAGGAAAAGTCGATGGCCGAGCGGCTGGCCGCTGAGCTGCTGGACGCGCTGAACAACCAGGGCGCGGCTGTGAAGCGCCGGGAAGACATGCACAAGATGGCCGAATCCAACAAAGCGTTCGCGCACTACCGCTGGTAAGCACCGAACAACCACTTCCCCGACCACAGGTAAAAGAGATGGCGACCCCGATCAACAAGATGGCAGAGACAGCGCAGGGCTCCGGTAAGCAGCCGTCCGGCAAGGGCGGCGGCTTGGTCATCCGCGAGTACCCCTTGGCGCGCTCCCGCAACATCGGGATCATGGCGCTCATCGACGCGGGCAAGACCACGACGACCGAGCGGATCCTGTACTACACGGGCCGCACCTACAAGGTCGGCGAGGTGCACGAAGGCACGGCCGTCATGGACTGGATGATCCAGGAGCAGGAGCGCGGTATCACCATCACCTCAGCCGCGACCACGTGCATGTGGAAGGACCACTGGATCAACATCATCGACACGCCCGGCCACGTGGACTTTACGGTGGAGGTGGAACGGTCGTTGCGCGTGCTGGACGGCGCCGTCGCCGTCTTCGACGCGGTGGCCGGCGTTGAGCCCCAGACCGAGACGGTCTGGCGGCAGGCCAACCGTTACCAAGTCCCGCGCATCTGCTTCATCAACAAGATGGACCGGATCGGCGCCGACTTCTTCCGCACGCTCGACATGATCAAGGACCGCTTGGAGGCGCATCCGCTGGTCCTGCAGCTCCCTTGGGGATCCGAGGACGCGTTCCACGGCGTCATCGACCTGGTCAACATGAACGCGCACTACTGGCCCTCCGAAGAGCTGGGCGAGGAGTGGGAGGATCGTCCGATCCCCGAAGAGATGGCGGCCGACGTCGAACACTGGCGGCACGAGCTGTTCGAGTCACTTGCCGACTACGACGAGCACATCATGGACGCCTACATCGGCGGCGGGCAGATGCCCACGCCCGACGACCTTCGCCGCGCGGTTCGCCGCGCCACGCTGTCGGGCAACGCGACGCCGGTGCTGTGTGGCACCGCGTTCAAGAACAAGGGCGTGCAGCCGCTGCTGGACGCGATCATCCACTACCTGCCCTCGCCGATCGACATCCCGCCGGTAGCCGGGCACGTGCCGGGCGACGGGACCGCGACGCGCGATCCATCCGACGAGCAGCCGTTCGCGGCGCTGGCGTTCAAGATCGCGTCGGACCCCTACGTCGGCAAGCTCACGTATTTCCGCGTTTACTCCGGGCAGATCCGCGCCGGGTCGCACATCCTGAACGCGACCAAGGACCGCAATGAACGCCTGGGACGTATCCTGCAGATGCACGCCAATCACCGCGAGGACAAGGATGCGGCTTTCTGCGGTGACATCGTCGCCGCCATCGGTCTGAAGCACACCACCACCGGCGACACGCTGTGCGATCCCGCGCAGCCGGTCGTGCTGGAGTCGATGACGTTCCCGGCGCCGGACATCGCCGTCGCCGTCGAACCGAAGACGAAGGCCGATTCGGACAAGCTGGGCAAGGCCCTGATGTCGCTGGGCGAAGAGGACCCGACGTTCCAGGTTCGCTTCGACGACGAGACGGCGCAGACGATCATCTCGGGGATGGGCGAGCTGCACCTGGACATCATCGTGGACCGCCTGACGCGCGAGTTCAAAGTCGGCGCCAATGTCGGCAAGCCGCAGGTCGCCTACCGCGAGACGATTACGCAGCCGGTCAACAAGGTTGTGCTGCGCTACGTTCGCCAGACCGGTGGCAAGGGCCAGTTCGCCGTCGTCGAGATGAACGTGGAGCCGACCGGCCCCGGCGGCGGTTTTGAGTTCATCAACAAAATCAAGGGCGCCGAGATCCCGAACGAATACATCCCATCGATCGACGAGGGCGTCCAGGAAGCGATGGAGTCGGGTGTCCTGGCCGGCTACCCGCTGGTGGACCTGCGCGTGACCCTAACCGGCGGCCAGTATCACGAGGTTGACTCGTCGGAGATGGCGTTCAAGATCGCCGGCTCGCTGGCGCTGAAGGAAGCCGCCCGCAAGGCCAAAGCCGTGCTGCTGGAGCCCGTCATGGAGTACGAAGTCCTGACACCCAGCGACTTCATGGGCGACGTGATGGGCGACGTGACGGCGCGACGCGGCGCGATCGACAAGATCGACCAGCGCGGCATGATGCAGTCGATCCGCGTCCGGGTGCCGCTGGCCGAGCTGTTTGGCTACGCGACCGACCTTCGATCCAAGACGCAGGGGCGCGCATCGCACACGCCTATGCAGCTTCACTCGTACCAGCCGGTTCCGAACAGCATCGCCGAGCAGATCATCGCGAAGATCAAGGGCGAGTAACCGCCCCGCGACGTTAGGAGACAGAGATGGCCAAGCAGAAGTTCGAACGCACCAAGCCGCACGTGAACATCGGCACGATCGGTCATATCGATCATGGCAAGACGACGTTGACGGCGGCGATCACCAAGGTGCTGTCGAAGGATGGCATGGCCGACTTCACGCCCTTCGACCAGATCGACAAGGCCCCCGAAGAGCGCGAGCGCGGCATCACGATCGCGATCGCCCATGTGGAGTACCAGACGGCCAACCGTCACTACGCCCACGTCGACTGCCCCGGCCACGCCGACTACATCAAGAACATGATCACCGGCGCCGCCCAGATGGACGGCGCGATCCTGGTGGTCTCCGCCGCCGACGGCCCGATGCCCCAGACCCGCGAGCACGTGCTTCTGGCTCGCCAGGTCGGCGTCCCCTACATCGTGGTGGCGCTCAACAAGGTGGACATGGTGGACGACCCCGAGCTGCTGGAGCTGGTCGAGCTTGAGGTCCGGGAGCTTTTGAACGCCTACGAGTTCCCCGGCGACGACGTCCCGGTCGTGCGCATCAGCGCGCTGAAGGCCCTGGAAGGCAACGAGGAGTACGAAAAGGGCATCCTGGAGCTGATGGCGGCCTGCGACGCCTCCGTCCCCGAGCCCGAGCGCGACATCGAAAAGCCGTTCCTGATGGCCGTCGAAGACGTCTTCTCCATCACCGGCCGCGGCACGGTCGTCACCGGCCGCATCGAGCGCGGCAAGTGCAAGGTCGGCGAGGAGATCGAAATCGTCGGGCTCCGCGACACGAAGAAGACCACCGTCACCGGCGTCGAGATGTTCCGCAAGCTCTTGGACGAAGGCCTTGCCGGCGACAACGTCGGCACCCTGCTGCGCGGCATCGGCAAAGACGACGTCGAACGCGGCCAGGTCCTGGCCAAGCCCGGCACCATCACCCCCCACACCAACTTCGAGGCCCAGGTCTACGTGCTCAGCAAGGACGAAGGCGGCCGCCACACCCCGTTCTTCAACAACTACCGCCCGCAGTTCTACTTCCGCACGACCGACGTCACCGGCTCGATCCAGCTTCCCGAGGGCGTCGAGATGGTCATGCCGGGCGACAACACGACCATGCTGGTGGAGTTGATCGCCCCGATCGCCATGGATGAAGGATTGCGCTTCGCCATTCGCGAAGGTGGTCGCACCGTCGGCGCCGGCCGCGTCACCAAGATCCTCAAGTA
>JBKKBA010000227.1:0-9496 GCA_046714275.1 Actinomycetota bacterium | reverse complement strand
GGTGCGCTTCGCCGCGACGACCAGATCCGGCTCGTCGCTGCAGACCACCGCGATCGAGAACGCGCCCTCGACGCGCGTCAGCGCCGCCCGCGTCGCCGCGATCAGGTCGCCGTCGTAGTGCCTTTCGATCAGGTGCGCGATCGCCTCGGTGTCGGTATCGCTGGCCAGCGTGTGACCGTCGGCTTCCAGCTCGGAGCGAAGCTCCAGGAAGTTTTCGATGATGCCGTTGTGGATGATCGCGATGCGCCCGCTGCAGTCCCGGTGCGGATGCGCGTTCGAGTCATTCGGCGGCCCGTGCGTCGCCCAGCGCGTATGCCCAATGCCGGTCGTGCCGCCGACATCAAGCGGCGCAAGCTCCTTGTCCAGCACGTCCAGCTTTCCCGCCTTGCGCACGACCTGCATGCCGCCGTCCAGCACGGCAACGCCGGCCGAGTCGTATCCGCGGTACTCCAGACGGTGCAGCGCATCCATCAAGATGGGAAGCGCCTGCTGCTCGCCGACGTAGCCGATGATCCCGCACATGGTCCGCGTAGTCTACCCGGAAGGTAGGAGCCTCTTTCCGCGGGCTTTGACCGGCCGCAATCTAGACATTGGTATGAACCAGGCCGAGCGGCGCCGCAACGCCTTGTCTTCGGTATCAGCGTTGTGCTACAAATAGCACATGACTAGAGTCGGGGTCCGTGAGCTTCGCCAGCGGGCCAGCGAGCTGCTTCGGCGCGTGGAAGCCGGCGAGATGTTCGAAGTGACCGATCGTGGCCGTCCGATTGCGGTTCTGGGACCCTTGCGGGACCGCCGCCCGCTCGAACGCTTGCGGGAAGCGGGCGAACTCGAGCCCAGCCGCGGCGACCTGGCGGACTTGCCGGCCCCGCTCAAGCTCTCGCGCGGTCGGGAACGACCTTCCCGGGTTCTGGAGCGGCTCCGAAAAGATGAGCGCTGAGCGAGCCACGTATCTGGATTCGTCGGCGATCGTGAAACTTGCGGTTCAGGAGCCCGAATCCGCGGCCCTGCGACGGTATCTGCGCCGGCGCCGGCCGCTCGTTTCGAGCGCGTTGGCGCGCACCGAGATCTCGCGCGCCTTGTTAACTCTGGGCACAGAAGCCGTCCAGCGGGGACTGGACGTCCTTGCCCGGCTGGAGCTTGCAAGGCTAAGCGATCGAGTGCTCATCGCAGCCGGGACGCTCTTGTCGGCCGACCTAAGGTCGCTTGATGCGATCCACCTGGCAACAGCGCAAGACTTCGGAGCCGACCTGGCGCGACTGGTCACCTACGACGCGCGGATGACGTCGGCCGCCCGCCGACTCGGAATCACGGTTTCGGCGCCTGCCTGACCGACCCCCCAGCCCTGATCGTCGGTGACTTGTTAACGTGCCCGGTTCGAGTCCGCTCAGGTCCACCAGAGTGACGATGTTCGAACCATGGTTCGAAGAAACGATTGCGGGGCCCTGAGCCTGGAGTAACTTCAGGGCAAGGGCGCCGACTGTGTTGGGAACTCTTTTCCGCGCTACTTTCAGATATCGCGCTGCCCAGTCGGCCGAGGGCGGCTCGGCGAGTTCCCCAGTTACTGAATCCTCGGAGTCGAGGAGGATCTTGCTGAAGATGAGTCGATTCAGCCTGCGTCGCATTGGCTCGTTGACTGAGCGGTAGAGCTTTTCGAGGTCTTGGATGAGGTCGAAGAGGCCGTCGTTGGCTGTTTCGATCTCTCCCCATTCCTGTTCGGCTTCTTGGATCGCTCGGCGGGCGACCTTGATTTCTAGGTTGATCCGATCTTGTTCTTCTTCGAAGAGGTCGGGTGCGATCGCGTCCTTGTAGTGGAGGTCAAGGATCTTCCGCCGCTGGACCATGAGGTCTTCGAGTCGTTTGCCTTGACGCACTGCTTCGGCGGTGAGGCGCTTCTGATCGTCTTTCAAGTGCGTCCTGAAGTCCATGCGCAACTTTTCAGCGAGCGCGGCGTCGAGTTGCTGTGCGCGGTAGAAGCGTGCGACTTCTTCTTCGGCTTCGATGATGGGGAGATACGGCTGATCGCATCCGTTTCCGGCTTGTCTTCCGAGGCAGAAGAAGTAGCCGTAGATGCCGCCGTTCCCTTTCGCGTAGGTCATCGAGAAGCGGGAGAGGCAGCGGGCGCAGTAGATGCTTCCCTTGAGGTAGTGGGGGTGTTGCTGGACTTTCTCGCCGGTCATATTCGCTTTGAGCGCTTCCTGGACGCGGTCGAAGAGTTCGCGCGAGATGAGAGGCTCGTGGCGTCCCGGATATTCGGCTCCTTTGTAGCGGACGATACCCGTGTAGTAGGGGTTCGAAAGCATTTTGGCGAAGGCGCTTCTCACCATCATTTTGGATGCCTGCTTCTTGCCTTGACGCGTCCGAAGCCCTTTCGCGGTGGCTTCACGCTGGAGACTGGTGATCGTGTAGGTGCCGGTTGCGTAGGCTTTGAAGCACCATTGGACGAGTGAGGCACGGTCGGGATCGGTCTCGACGGTACGAATCTCGTTGCCGTCGACGATGCGACGCACGTTGATGTAGCCGAGCGGCGCGCGCGTAGGCGTTCCGCCGGATCTGGCCTTCTTGCTGATGCCCGCGCTGACTCCTTGAGAGAGGTTGTCGACTTCGTAGGCGTTAATGACATTGAGGATGCGTTTGAGAAGTTTTCCGCCCGGCGTTTCATCGATGTTCTCGGTGACGGAGATCAGTCGCACTCCATGTTCCTTGAGTTCGAGTTCAAGGGTGGCGTCGAGGAGGGGGTTGCGGGAGAGGCGGGATAGTTTCCAGACGATGACGTAGTCGATGTCGCCGACGGTTCGGATGCGTTCGAGGAGAGCTTGTAGTCCTTTGCGTTTGTCTGTTTGTCCGCTGACTCCTGGGTCTGAGAATTCGGCGACAAGTTCCGCCCCGAGTTCGGCAGCTTTGCGTGTGCCGGCTTCGCGTTGGGCTGGAATGGAGTATCCCTCTGCGTCGCCGTCGCGACCGGTCTGCATTTCGGTGGACACACGCAGATAGATGGCGGCTCGCTTCGTGATCGTTATCTCGCTCATGACGCTACCGCTTTGGATCGGCGCGCCAGGACTTTGCGAAACGATGCTTCAACCTCTGCCGCTTCTTTGTCGCTGAATCCGTATTTCGTGTGGAGGTATTCGGTGAGTTCGGGAAGGCCTTCGGGGCGGCTGTATCCGGCGAGCAGGTAGAGCTTGGTGATCGGGATTTCCAAGATGCCGCTGAGACCCCGAAGCGTCTGGACTGCGGGCCGGTGGATGCGCCCGCTTTCGATGTAGCTGATGGAGGAAAAGTTGATGCCAAGCGCGTCTGCGAGGGCGCGGATCGACAGTCCCTTCGCTGTGCGTGCGCTTCGAATCAGTTTTCCTAGTTTCTTCGAGTCTTTGCTCGAGTTTTGTGGGGGCATGGCAGGTTCTCCTTTGTCCGGATTGTACCATGCCGTTGACCCTAAGTCAACATATCCAGTTTCTCGGTAATCGTGTGGCGGCGATGGCAATTCTTGATGGTGATGTTGGTGGAAGGGCTGCGCGATGCAGCCCTTCCACCGGTGTGCGAACACGCGCCTGCGTGCTCTAGGAACCGCCCTTGCGGCGTGGCTTGACCGCCGTGTCTGTGGTGCTTGTCGAGCCCTTCTTGAGAAGCGACTCGATGGCCTTGCGACGGCTGGCCGCCTCCTGATCGATCTCGACCAAAGCCTGTTCGGCTTGAGCGGTGAGATCGACCTCGTTGCCCTTGCGGGTGAGGTGGTCGTCGATTGCCTCGCGGAGCTCATCGACGAGCGGTCGTCCTGCAAGACGTGCGAGAAGGGTGAGCTGCTCATGCAGCTCGTCCTCCACGCGAAGTGCGATGGTTCTCATCGCCTACCTCCTCGGTGCGAGCGGCCGGTGATCCCGTGTGGATCACCTCGGTAGCCGCACAACGCCGACGAGGGTGGCGTGAACCTTTCATGCCGCATCTTTCAATCGGGACCGGGCGATCTCCGCATACTCGGGAGCGATCTCGATGCCGACGAAACGCCTGCCAAGATTGGCGGCAGCGACACCGGCCGAACCGCTCCCCGCGAACGGATCCAAAACTAGGTCGCCCGGATCGGAGCTGAGCGCGATGAGACGCTCGAGCAGCCCTACTGGTTTGGCGTGCGGGTGAAGGCGCGTGTTGGCGCGCGCCGCGGACATTAGCGTGGGGATAGCCGAACCGCGATAGCGAGGCTCGCCCTTTTCCAAGACGAGCACGCATTCGAATGAGCGGCGAAACGTCGCGCCAAATCCGGGCCGACCCTTATCCCAGACGAGAACTTCTTTCAAGCGAAACTTTGTGTATCGAAGGAGGAAATGCTGGGTGAAGCCGATATGGGACGCGGCGCAGAAGACGTAGGCGACGCTGTTTGGTTTCAGGACGCGATAGGTCGCGGCCACACCCTGGAGTCCGACGAGTGGATGTTCGTCTCCGATGATCCTTCGACGTGCCCGCCCGTAGGCTGTGTTGCCCCCGTATGGCGGATCGGTGAGGACGAGATCAACGGAATTTGTGGGCATCCCGGCGAGGACGTTCACCGCATCGCCGGTGTGGATCATGTTCGCTTCGATTGAGGATGGGTGTCTCATGGTTGGTTCTCCGTGATTAGGGTTGCTTGAGCTTCGTGCGCGGGCCGGACGGTGAAGAGCTTCGCGGCGTCGGTTGGCTGCCGGGCGGCGATGTCGATGAGTTGGCGGACGCGGCCGACCGTCGGGGCGAGCCAGAGGACTCTTGGGAATACGTCGCCCCATCGCTGCTGCTCTTTTCCGCTGCTCCAATACTGGCGGTACGTACGGAACTTGGTTGTGAGAGCGGTGGTTGATTCGGTGGCCCGATCGACTTCGATGAACCACAGGTCTTCGTAGGCGTCGCGGCCGATTCGTAGGAACGCGTCGGGCTTGAGCGTCATGCGGGCGCCGCCCGGACCGAAGAAGGAGCGCCAGCACATGGGCTCGGCCTGGAATTCGAGGAGCTCGATCTTCTTGGCACGGGCGGCTTCGCTGAGATGGACGTATAGGTCGGCGACGGCGAGCGTGTGCGAGACGAACAGCAGGGACGGCTCCGGCGGCCGGCGTCGGCGTCCGTCGCGGTCATGGCCTGCGAGAAGGAACTGTCCGGCGAGATCGAGGCTGTAGACCTGACCGGCTGAGCCAGCACGGACGCCTCCGATACGTCGGTCGAGCCGACTGAGGACACGTAGGTCGGTGAGGCGACGAAGAACAAGACGAGCAGAACGAGCGTTGGACTGGTTGGTCCCGTCTACGAAAAACAGGTGTTGGATCTGCGTTGTAGTGAGATAGCGGAGTTTGGCGACGACGAGGACAATGTCTCGATCACGATCACTGAGCGATGACACGACTCGATTGAGAACGTCTGCAGTGAGGTGGGAGCGACGATTCATTTGACACCTGGGGTAAGCCAGTGAGTCGTTGGCGAAGCGATGCGTCTTAGAGCCACGACCTGCGCATACTCCGAGTGGCGACTCGACGCGAAAGGAAAGGCGAAAGGAATCATGATCGGCTCCTTCGGCCCACAGATCCGGAGCCCGGCGTGTCGCCGTGGCGGGCGCGGATTTCCGCATCGACCTCTGCGCGATCGCGGCCATACCGGTCTCGCGATCGTTGACGGGCCCGTTCCCCGGCTCCGGTCGGCGTGGGGGGTGGAAACGTCGTTCCCGTCGCTGGAGGAAGAACTTCACCCTCGACGCAGATCTGCGCTGCGACCTCGTACTTGCCGAGACCTTGGAGGTCCGCAGCCGTGAGATGCGGCGCATACTCTTGCGCGAACAAGCGAGCATCGGGCGCGGCGAGCTGGAAACTGATCTTGCTCCGCGCGTTCGCGCGCAAATCTGAACGCAATCCTGTCGGTAGCTGCCCGACGTGCTGATGAGCAGCGATAACGCCGACGCCCAGTCCGCGCGCCTGCGCCAGCATGTCGGCAAACGAGATCGGGACTGACAAATAGTCTTGAAACT
Organism: Actinomycetota bacterium; assembly: GCA_046714275.1. Classification (GTDB taxonomy): domain Bacteria; phylum Actinomycetota; class AC-67; order AC-67; family AC-67; genus JBKKBA01. The sequence continues at coordinate 3,522 of JBKKBA010000227.1, read as the reverse complement.
CGTCGAGGACGATCAGGACCGGCCGACGATTTGTGCTCGACAAGCCAATGCGAGCAGTCAGCGTTGCCCAGACGCGAAGCAGCACGATGGATCCCAGAAGACTCGCCGCGTCCTCGCCGATCAAACCCTTGGAGAGGGGCACCATGAGGAGTGATCCGCGGGAGAGGATCTGTTCAATGTCGAGACCTTCGGCTTGGCCGACGATGTCGCGTAAGGATCGTCGCGCCAGGACTGCTCGCACCTTGTTCATGAGCGGGCTGATGTGTTGGGCTCGTTCGCCGGGACTTAACGCATCGTAGGCCGCCCATTGCGGTTCCAAAATGATCGGGTCGTCAACTTTTGCGACGAGCTTGCGGCGAAACGCTTCGTTGGTGAGAAGAAGCGGTAGTTCGACAAACGTGTTGCCGGGCGACTTCGCAAGCGTAAGGAAGCAGGCTCGCAGTATGTCTTGGCTGCGTGGCCCAACGTATCCAGGCCACAGGCGGGTTAGGAGACCAACGAGCTGGTCGGCGCGCCGTTCCGCGTCGCCGGGGGAACCCGCCAGTAGGTTGAGGCCGACGACGCGCTCCTGATCCGCCGGATCCACTAACACTAAGTCGTCGATCCGATCCTCAGGTATCAGGTTGATGACGTCGCGGACCAGGTCGCGTTTGCTGTCGAGTACAACAATCGCCGCGCCGAGCTTCATGTAGGACTGGATGATGTTGGCGAGCATCGTCGATTTCCCGGATCCGGTACCGCCGATAATCCAGGCGTGATACGGCAACGAAGACAGGCCATACGTGAGCAGTCTTCGCTTGTCGGACGCGTTCGACACCGCGAGCGCCGGTCCTGTCTCGGGAAGCTTGGGTGATGCGGCCAGGATCCGCGCACGGCCAAGCTCAAGTCCGGCGACGCTGACGTCCCCCATCGGAACTCCCAAGACCGCGGTCAGCTCACGGGCATTGAGGAACGCCGGGAAAAGCAAGACTGGCGCCGTCGCGTTCATCACGCGACGGGCGACGATCTCCGACGGGACTGCTCGGTGGCGAAAGGAGGCGCCGGGTGCGTTGAGAATGTGGAATACGCCGAGGAGTCGTCGCAGAAGTTGACGGCTCCTCGCCGGCCCGGCCGCCCGTACGGCGAGTCGACCGGTAACCACAAAGTGCGGGCCGTCCGCCTTCGCACGCGTCGACTTGTCGGGAGCGGGCTTGTGATCTTGCTTGCCGCTGAAGATGCGCAGAGCGGCTTCATGTTCGCTCGCCGGGGCGGCTGGAGAGATGATCCACTGGAGAAGCATCTCTTCGCCCTTCTCGAGCGGGCGAAGCGCGGCGAGTAGCGCGGATGACACATCAGCGGGATGATCGATGCGCAACTCCTTTTGCCTGCCCTCAAGCCGGAGCTCTCCGGCGAGGGTGGCCGCGAAGGGAGCGGGGTCGATACGCTCGACGCGCACGGCCGGCACGGCGCGTCGCAACTGTTCGACGACGAAATCGCTCATTCCGGCTTCGACATGCAGGCGGAACGTGACCGTCGCATGTGTGGCCAGCACTTCGAACACGACCGACGGGAGACCAAACGTTCGTTGCCAGCGTGGTGGCAGCAAGCCAGCGAGGCTTCGAACGAATGTCTCCACCGCGGCGGGGGCGATGCCGCGCGGGAACGACACTCCGAAGACGTCGCGTGTGACGGCGCGCCGGTGAAGCTCCACCCAGCGCAGCCCACAGACCAATCCGGCCACCCCTGAGGAGATCGCGCCGACGATCAGCAGAAGCTCACCCATTGGTCGCCACCTTCGTCGGCGTCTTCGGGGCCGCCGTGGAGCGGTCTTCTTTTTGCTCGTGGCGTTGCTCGCGCGCTAGATCAACGAGCATTGCCAATAGGCCGCCGACGTCTACTGGCTTTCGGGGAATGGCTGTAACTTTGATCTTAGGCATGGGGAAGGCTCCTGCCGGGCAGCGCGAACCGTCGCTCGAAACGGTGTGGGCGCGGCCATGGTGTTAGTTGGTTTTGCGCGCGGAGCGCCGCGCGAGTTGGGTGCCGTGTTCGGCTTCTCATCCCATGCAGACGAGGTGCGGAGATTCGCTCTCTGTCTAGGGAGCCGGTGGCCACGTGTCGACGCGGCGCACGTCGCGCAAAACAAAACGCCCGACGGATGAAGCGATATCCACCATCGAACGTGCACACAGTATATGCACAAGATGACAGTCTTGTCAAGACTTTTGTCATTTCCGTCTAAGTGCGCGCCACGTAAGAAGGATCAGAACGATGCCGCCGGGCGTCACGATGAAGCAGCTGAGCGCAGCGCCGAGTCGCGGCAAGAGAAGAGCCGCGAGCCCATAGACCCAGAACCCCGCGAGTGTGATCGCGACCAGCCAGACGGCGATCCGCACGAGGATTTCACCGAGAAACACAGTTGCTCCTGCGATTCGGATTCATGTGGGTATCCCCCAGCAATGCTCCAACCATCTCAGGGTTTCCACGAAACGTTGTGGTGCCAGGTTGCCAAGTCGAGCAGTGGCGAACCGCAGGCGCTTCGCGGCAACCGTCATCAGCTCGTATGAGCCACGCTCGGCGGCGTAGATCCCCGCGACGGTTCCGTAGTCGCCGGCGATCATCGGATCGGCAGGCGCGAGCCAATCCGCCTGGCGCAGATAACCGAACGCGACGGCGACTTGCCCTCTGCCAGCCGCGACGCTGCCCGCCAGGTGCAGCAGTTCCGGCGTTCGTCGAATGCTGAGACCGAGGCGTGATGCCTCCTCCGCGCCGATGACGCGAATCAAGCTGGCGTTCGCAAACCGTCTTGCGATCTGGAGCCGTCCCGCCGGCGGCAGTGACGCAGCGATTCGCGCCACCGACGCAGCGTCGGTCGGAGCCGCCACGAGAACGCGCGCGAGGGCGGCAGTCGCCGCCTCTGGCGCAATATGTCTACGTGCGAGCGCGGCGGCGCCGGTCAGTTGATCCAGCATCGATCGTTGGGGGCCGGCGAGCCACAGAGCCGCGCCGCGACCCCACGCGCCCAGGCCCGGATCTGCTTCGATCAAGTCATGGGCCGCCGCGGCGCGGCCGTCCTCCTCAAAGGCGAACCGGACCTCGGCGATCACGGCCGGAACCATTCTCGACACGAAGCCGAGCGGACCGCCGCCAGTGTGCCCGGTGTTCGCGTGCACAACGATCGAAAGTACGGTGATCAGCCCGCAGACCAGGCAAGCGACCGCTTGGGTCAATCGGACGAGGGCGCGCGTCGCGTGGGTCAACCAGTCCGCCATGCGGCTACTCCGTACCGTCGGCGCGCGCCGACTCGTTCACGATCGTCTCGGCCTCACGGATCAGAGCATGACCCTTGGCGTGAACTCGCGTCCGGAAGTCGTGGGCCTCTTCGAACCGTCTGTATTGCTCGCGCATGAGGCAGGCGTCGTGGTCGCCACGCACGTCTTTCAGCGCCCGATGCGCGCCGAACGCGAAGAGGGCAGCCAAAATGCTTAGGGCGATCGCGAGGGTCACGGATCACTCCGTTGGCTCATCCTGTTCATCAACGAGGCG
>JBKKBA010000226.1:0-7818 GCA_046714275.1 Actinomycetota bacterium | reverse complement strand
GTCGTCCTCGCTCATACCCTGGCCGGCGAGCGTCTGGCGGACCATGGCGAGCGTGATCTCCTGGCCGGGGGACAGCGTCTGGCCGTCGTTCGCATACCGGACGATGTCCAGCAGGACTGCCTTGGTGAAGAACGGCTTGATCTTCTCCACGCCCAAGCGTTCGAGGCCGAAGGCACCGTTGACCTCTTCGCCTTTCCACTGGTTGTAGTAGAGGGTCTCGTGAGGCGACGTGAGCGCCGGATGGATGCCGAAGTGGCCGATCCCGTCAAACTGGGTCCCGTTCTGGCCGATCTCGCCGATGAAGGATTCCGAGTTGGCAACGTGCTGCTGGATCGTCAGCGGGGGCTTCGGCACCCCGTTCCAGCCGATGATGCCGGGGAACGTGGGCATCGTTCGATCGTAGATGTGCCCCAGCAGGAACTTCTCACCGGTGCGGATGAGCGACGTGGCCTGGAGCACTTTCGCGCTGGTCTGCGTATTCGAGTTGCCGGCCTCGTCGCCCGGACCCCAAGGCGATGCCGGCGGCAGCGGATCGTATGCGGGAGGACCTCCAGAGGCCGTCCCCGAAACCGACGAGATCGCAAGGATAAGACCGATCGCGACCGTGGCAACCTTCCACTTGAGCATGACTCCCCCTCTTCGATCTCTTCGATCTGGACAGGGCCCACGCTAGGGGTCGGGACGATCTGAAACATCGTGGACATCACTGATGTTTGGGGCGCCCGCCCGGTCGATGATGTCGGCATGCTCGTGAGCGTGTGGTTCGAACAGATGGAGCCGCCGACCGGCCGGGTCGGTGCTACCGGTGAGCCCTCCGTCGCGTTCGCCGGATGGCTGGGACTGCTCGGCGCCCTATCGTCGCTGTTCGAGGGGCCCGGCCGGCGGGTCGTCATCGAGCCGGCCGGAGCGCCGGACGGCCTCAGCGGTCAGTTGAACCCGGGAGGAAAGGCCGAGCTTGGCGAAAACGTGGGTCAGATGCGTCTCAACGGTACGACGTGAGACGTAGAGGCGAGCCGCAATTTCAGTGTTCCTGAGGCCCGATGCGACCAGGCCGACGACCTCTAGTTCGCTTGACGTAAGGCTGTCCCACCCCGATGTCGCGGCGCGTCTGGGACGACGGCTTCCACGTCGCACTCCGGCGGAGCGCAGCGTGGCGTCGACACGGGCGATGTCCCGGCGAGCGCCCACATTCTCGTAGACGGCCAGCGCTTCTTGAAGGAGCGGCGCTGCGTCGACTCTTCCGGCCCGGGCAGCCGCTTGCTCGCATGCGATCGCAAGGTCGATCGGACGCGGACCCTTGCGGTAGGTCTCGACGGCGGCCATGAGTGTCGCCGAATCGTCCTCCAGCAGTCCGCGGCACAGCAACGCCGCGCCGCGCGCCGTCGGCACGTGCCCGATGAGGGCAAGTTGTTCGGCTCCTTCGGCGGTTGCGCGGGCGCGATCCCGGTCGCCGGCCGCGGCGGCCATCCGCGCCAGGTTGGGGGCGATGTCCCGGTACTCTCCGATCGACCCCAACATGGCGCACAAGTCCCACGTCCCTCCAAGGACGGCGAGCGCGCCATCCAGATCGCCGCGCGCCTCCAGCAGCAAGGCGCGTGCCCAGAGCAGCCACGTGATCCCCCACCGGCCCGGACCGGACAGAGCGATCTCGCGCTCGGCCTGCTCAAGCAGAGCCTCCGCGCCGGCAAGGTCGTCGCGATGGATCGCAATGTGGGCAAGAACGGCGATGGCTCGGACCAGCAGCGCGCGGAACTGACTGTCGGCGGATAGTCCGACACTGGATTCCGCGACCACGACAGCCTCATCCCAGCGCGCCGCCAAGAACAACTGCCCCGCCTGAACCGCGCCTTGGTTCGCAATCATGCCGGTCTGCTGACGGTTCAGTCGTGTCAGGCGGAGAGACTCCAGTGCGGCCCCGGCTTCTTCAAGCCGGTCGGCGCCGATCAGGCTCTGGCCAAGATAGAACTCGGCGATCGGCGACTCTCCCCCCGGACCTTCCTCGGCAACCGCCACCGCGCGGACGGCAAGGTCCGCAGCCCGGTTGAAGTGTCCCAGAAGCTCAGACGAGACCGCCTTGGCGCACAGTGCCGTGAACGCGGCGCCCGAGTTACCGGAGCGTTCCGCGGCTGCCTCGGCCATCTCGGCGATCGCATACGCCGTCACGACATCGCGGCTGTGACACAAGCGAAGCGCCATCTCCGCCAGAGCGAGGGCGCGATCGGACTCGGGAAGATCGGGCAGCGCCAAAACGTTCTCCACCGCTTCAAGCGATTCCGCCGGCCGGCCCGCCCAAACCCACGCCTTCGCCAGCGCGTAGTGGATCGCTGCCATCATCGACACGTCACGCGTTCTGGCCAGAACCTCGTAGGCCCGCCGCCGCGCTTGCTCCAGGTCGCCCGCCCACGTGAGTGACAGGATGAGGTCGACGAGCGTCGCATCGCGGTCCGGATCTCGCGGGTCCATGAGTTCGACGGCGCGCCCCAAGAACCCGGCCGCGACGGTGGGAGCATGCGCGCTGATGTCACGCGCCGCGGTTCGCAGCCATCGCACGGCTTCTGCGTCGCCCGGTGATGCGCCCAGAGCCAGTTGCGTCGCCACCTGCACGCTCGACGCGCCCGCCGCGCCAAGCCTGCGCCCTGCCTGGACGTGCAATCCCTTGCGGATCGCGAGCGGCTGATCTTCGTACAAAGCGTCGCGTACAAGGTCGTGCCGGAACGCGAGCCGATCGTGATCCTCGCCGAGAACCCCCGCGGCCAGCGCAACGTCGAGCGGAGCCGTCAGGTCGGCAACGGGACGCTCTAGGATCGTCGATAGGTCTGCCACCGAGAAGCTGGATCCAAGCATGGTCGCTACCTGCAAGACGTCGAGCGTTTCCTGCGGAAGGAATCGCAGACGCCGCAGGATCGTGACGTGCAACGAAGGCGGAACGTTGATCGATCCGATCCCGGCTCGGCCCGCCTCGACCCGGATCGATCCGTCTTCCACAAGGGCGGAGGCAAGCTCGAGCGCGAACAAGGGGTTCCCGCCGGTGCGCGCGAGGGCTTGCAGCACGTCGGCATCGGGCTCGGCGCCGATCGCGCGCTGGGTGATCGCCTGGATCGACGCGTCGTCCAACGGCGGAAGACGAATGAGCAGCCCGGCGCCCGAGGAGAGTTCCTCCACGACCCGCTCGACTCCGACCCTTTGCGGCACGGGACGGCATGTCGCAATGAGAGCGAACGGCCGGTCGGCCAGCCGCGATGCCAGATGCCCCACCGTCAGAAGCGACGACTCGTCGGCCCAGTGAAGATCTTCCAACGCCAGCAGGATGGGACCGTCTGCGCACAAACGTTCGACCAGATCGATCAGGGTCTCCAGAATTCGGAAGCGAAGCTCGGGACCTCCCTGAGCAGCACCGCCCGTTTCTCCCGTCAGCATCCGCGCGATCGCGGCGCGCTCTGGATCCGCCGACCGCGATTCAAGTCCCAAGGCTTGCGCCAGCACGCCGAACGGGCGATCCTGCTCCAGCTCGCGCGCCACCCCAAGAAAGACGCCGAAACTCCGATCCGCCGCCGCGTCCAGGACCGCTAAGAGCAATCGGCTTTTGCCGATCCCTGCCTCGCCCTGGATGAGCGCGACCTGCCGGCCGTCCACCGCCGTGCGGTCGAGCATTGCCAGCAGCGTTGCCATCTCTTCGGCACGGCCGAGAAGAGGGCCGGGAATACCGACTTTGCTGGCACGCCCTCTGCTGGGCATGTGCGCGATGATACGCGGCTCCAACAGCAGGGGGCAGACATGTCACGATTTCAGATCGGCCGGTTCAGGTGTGCAGTCATCGAGGCGGGCCCGCTGGGGTCGTATCAGGCGACGGGCATATGTGTGAACGCAACGCCGGAAGAGGCGGCCGACCTTCTGGGCGGCGGCTGCGCCCAGGTGTGGTTCACGATTCCATCGCGCACCTCGGCGGTCAGGTTCAGGCCGGCCCCACCCGCCGTTGCAGTTCCGTCGGATCGATGATCAAGTTCAAGCACTCATAGTCCGGCGCTGCATCCGAACAGGCCCGCCATCGCGCCCGATCCGTTGTCGCGCACCCGGCACGTGAGCGGCGTCCCCAGCGGAAGGTTCGTATCCCACAAGATGGCGCACGCCGTCGCGTTGAGCTGTGGAGTGCATCGCGCCAGCAGGTTCCCATCCGGATCTTCGATGTCAACCGCGATTCGCAAGAGGTTGGCCCCCGGAAAGGCGCCCAGCGCACCCAGCGGATGTGCGGTCAACGCGAACGTGCATGACGTTGACACACCCGGCACGTAGGGAACTGCGCACCCCGACGATGTGGCCGGCGGTGGAACCTGATCGTGGGCCACGCCGCATTCCCATAGGCCGGTTCCCGACGGCGCGGGGAAGCCGGTGCGAAAAACGCGGCACGCGTGCCGGACGGCGACACCGGGCGGCGCGATCTGACCCGATGAACGGCATTGCCGGAAGACACCGTTCTCAACGTCGCAGGAGTAGCTCGAGACGAACTGCTCGGGCAGCGTCCCTCCCGCCGGCCAGTGCAGGGCGGACTCGATGGTTCCGGTCAGGTTCGTCGGCGCGTACAGGTACAGGAAGTTCCACACCGGAAGCACGTGGTCGTGGGTCCCCGTCGTACACGCGAGCGTTTCGGGCGCCGTCCCCCCGCAGAAGGTCAGGCCCCCAACCGGATGCGCCGTCACCGTCCTGACGGATAGGGCCGGCGTGACAAGAAGCACCAACGACAGCACCATGCTGACTCGAACGATTCGCATCCTGATCTCCCTTCCGAAGATATTCCAGCATCCTCTCCCGGAACGAACGGACGTCGCGCCCCATCTCGCCGCGCGGGTAGTGCGCGCGATCTCTCGGAGCTCGATCTTCGCCTGGACGACGACTGCGGCGGGCGCGTCGCGAACGATCCCACCCCAGTCGCTTGCCGCCGCGTGGCGAGCGCGAACGCCGCGATCCACAGCGACCTTCGTCGAAGTCAGAAGGTCGTCCAGCAACTCACTGGACCATTTGGCACGATCAGGCATCAGTCACCCGGTGTTGCCGTGGGCGCCGGTGACCGATGAGCGGCCGAAGGCACCTGCGAGATCCTCGTCCGTGCACTCCCATACTCACCACGCTCGCATGTTCCGATTCTCTTCCGGAATGAAACAGCATGAAAACTTCCCCCCTCGTTCGAACGGTTCGGATAATGATCTGCTTCCCGCGCGGGTATGTGATCGCGTCGTCATGTCCCCCCACCGGCAGTTGCTAACCGAAGGGATTCACGTCGACCGGTGTTAAACGCCTTGTGGTTGTTCCGTCCCCGAGCTGCCCTTCGAAGTTGTAGCCCCAGCATTTGGCGGTACCGCCGCCGAGCAGAGCACAGGTGTGGTTGCCGCCGGCGGCGATCTGGGTCGTGCCCGTGAGTCCCGCGACCGGAACCGGGGTCGTGCGGGTCGCGGTCGTGCCGTCCCCGAGTTGGCCGTAGTTGTTGTAGCCCCAGCATCGGGCGGTACCGCCGCCTAGCACGGCGCATGTGTGGACGGAGCCGGCGGCAATCTGGGTCGCGCCCGTGAGTCCGGTGACGGTGATCGGGCTTGTGCTGTACCAGCTCGTGCCGTCCCCGAGTTGGCCGTAGGCGTTGTTGCCCCAGCATCGGGCGGTACCGCCGCTGAGCACGGAGCATGTGTGGGAATGGCCGGCGGCGATGGCGGCGGCTCCGGTAAGGCCGGTCACCGCGACGGGGCTTGGGCTGGTCGTTGTCGTGCCGTCCCCGAGTTGTCCGTAGTTGTTGTAGCCCCAGCATCTGGCGGTGCCGTCGCTGAGCCGGGCGCAGGTGTGGTTGCGGCCACCGGCGATCTGGGCGGCGCCCGTTAGGCCGGTCACCGCGACCGGGCGTGTGCGCCACACGGTGTCGCCCCCGCTTGGGATTGTGCCGTCCCCGAGCTGGCCTTGTTCGTTGTAGCCCCAGCATCGGGCGGTGCCGTCACCGAGCAGGGCGCAGGTGTGGTCGTAGCCGGCGGCGATCTGGACCGCGCCCGTCAGCCCGGAGACCGCAACCGGGCTCGTGCGTTTCGTGGTTGTTCCGTCTCCGAGCTGGCCTTGTCCGTTGTCGCCCCAGCATCTGGCGGTGCCGTCGCTGAGCAGCGCGCAGGTGTGGTTGTAGCCGGCGGTGATCTGGTCCGCGCCCGTCAGTCCGGTGACCGCAACCGGGCTCGTGCGTTTCGTGGTTGTTCCGTCTCCGAGCTGGCCGAAGTTGTTGTAGCCCCAGCATCTGGCAGTGCCGTCCCTGAGCAGGGCGCAGGTGTGGTCGTAGCCGGCGGTGATCTGGTCAGCGCCGGGTACGACCCTCGCGGCGACGGGGTCGGACTCCGACTCCAGTTGCGCAAGCCCGCTCAAAGCCCGGGCGGTCAATGAGTATGTCCCAGCCGGCAACGTCAGTGTCGCGTCATAGTTTCCCGAGGAATCGGTGGTAACCGAAGCCAAGGTTGCACCCGCAGATCGGATCTCGATCGACAGCGAGGGCACGCCCGCGGCCTGCAACACGGCCGACCCCGTCACCTGGAAGGACGTGCCCTCCCGGACAGACTTGGGAGAAAAGATCGTCAAGGCGATTGGACCTGTAGCGGCCGGTGCCTGAACCGGCATCGCCAGTATCGCCATGGTCACTAGGACCAAGATCGTCGGACCACTCCGTATGCGCTTCCGTCTCATCGGTTCCTCCTCATAGGGCGAACACACCCTTCGGCGTCGCTGCGCAACTTGATCTGCATGCGTCCACGCTAAGGGCGGGGACAATCTGAAACATCGTGGACATCATCGATATTCTCCCCTCCCGTTCGGCTCGCCCCCATCGGGCGGGCCTGATCTGTATCCCGCTAACCGTGGGTCGCTAGTTTTCATGTAGCGGTGCTACACGGCGATACGCGGAGAGAGAACAAGAAGGGGGTGATCGTCTTGAAGCTCGAACACTTATTCGACGGCGAAACCTGGTACGTGGGAGAGGGAGCATGGTTGTACGGCGAACACGAGGCGGCGGGGTTCGGTGAAGGCGAGGGAACGATCTGCGGCCCCCGGATCGCGGGACGGCTTCGCTGGGCGAACCGGCCGCGGCGGCGCCCCGACGGCGTCTGGCTGCCGGACGTGACCGGCTACATCCAGACCGACGACGGCGTGCAAGTCTTGGTGGAGTTCCGGGGCCGGTCGATGCCAGAACAGCAGCCGGGCGACGGGCGCGATGTCGTGTGCTCGATCGCCTTCTCAGCCGCCGACGAACGCTACCGCTGGCTCGACACCGTCGTGGGAATCATGGAGGCCCGGTACGACGCGGGATCCAGCAGGACCACGCTTCGCGTCCACGAGTGTGTGAACGAGCTGCCGGCGCGCGCGGCATCGGGGCCGGCCGTTTACGATACGCGGCCGTGAGCACTCCGCTTCCCTCCGGCACCGTCACCTTCCTGTTCACCGACATGGAAGGTTCCACGCGGCTGGTCGAACGGCGACCGCGTGACGCGGCCGCGATCATCGAAACGCAACGACAGCTCATCGCGCGGTCGGTCGAAGAACACCGAGGCGCCGTCTTCGGCGGGGCGGGAGACTCCGTCTTCGCGGCATTCGCACGACCGAGCGACGCGCTCGCTGCCGCCGCGGACGCGCAGCGTGCGATCTTGGGTCACACATGGCCGGACGGCGAAACGGTCCGCGTGCGGATGGGCGTTCACACCGGCGAGGCGTCGCTGTCGGGCGGCGACTACTCGGGCTTCGCGTTGCATCAGGTCGCGCGCGTCAGTTCGGCCTCGCACGGCGGACAAGTGCTCGTATCCGACGCGACTC
>JBKKBA010000225.1:0-3221 GCA_046714275.1 Actinomycetota bacterium | reverse complement strand
GCCACCGCCCTTCGTGGAAGAGCGGATCCCCGTCTCTCTCGAAGAGGAGATGCGGCGGAGCTATCTCGACTACGCGATGTCCGTCATCGTCGGGCGCGCGCTGCCCGACGTCAGGGACGGCCTCAAGCCGGTCCATCGCCGGATCCTGCATGCGATGAACGAGCTTGGGGTCCGCCCCGGAACCCCCTTCAAAAAGTCCGCCCGCGTCGTCGGTGAGTGCATGGGCAAGTTTCATCCGCATGGGGATCAGGCTATTTATGACGCGTTGGTGCGCATGGCGCAGGACTTTGCGATGCGGGCCCCGTTGGTTCAGGGGCACGGAAACTTCGGAAGCGTGGACGGCGATCCGCCTGCGGCACAGCGTTACACGGAGTGCCGCATGGCGGCCCTTGCGATGGAGATGCTGCGCGACATCAACGAAGAGACCGTCGACTTCATCCCGAACTACGACGGCGAGGAAGAAGAGCCGGTCGTCCTGCCCGCCCGGTTCCCGAACCTGCTGGTGAACGGCTCGACCGGCATCGCGGTCGGTATGGCGACCAACATCCCGCCGCACAACCTGACGGAGGTCGTAGACGCGACGATCGCGATGATCGACAACCCCGACATCGACCCGGTGGAGCTGATGAAAATTGTCAAGGGGCCCGATTTCCCGACCGGCGGCATCATCATGGGCCGGCAAGGCATCAAGGACGCTTTTCTGACCGGCCGCGGCTCAGTCAAAGTTCGGGGAAAGGCGACGATCGAGGAATCTAAGTCGGGGCGACAGCGCATCATCGTCACCGAACTTCCGTACATGGTGTCGGGCGATCGCGTTCTGGCCAAGATCGCCGAGATGGTCGAGAAGAAGGTCATCACGGGCATCGCGACGACGCGAGACTCGCTCAAGAACGAGTCGAACCGTCAGGGGCTCCGCCTGGTCATTGAGCTCAAGCGCGATGCCATCCCCCAAGTCGTGCTGAACAACCTCTACAAGCACACGCAGCTTCAAGATTCTTTCGGAGTCAACTGCCTGGCGCTGGTGGACGGCGTGCAGCCGCGCACCTTGCCTGTGCCTGAAGTTCTTCGGCACTACATCACCCATCAGGTTGAGGTCATCGAGCGGCGCACGCGATTCCGCCTGCGCAAGGCCGAGGAGCGCGCGCACATCCTGGAGGGGTACCTGGTCGCGTTCGACAACCTTGATGCGATCATCGCTCTGATCCGCGCCTCGGCCGACACGCCGCAGGCGCGCACGGCGCTGATGGAGCGGTTTGAGCTGAGCGAGATCCAGGCCAACGCGATTCTGGACATGCCGTTGAAGCGGCTGGCCGCCATGGAGCGCCAGCAGATCATCGACGAGCACGCCGCGCTGCTGGTGTCGATCGCCGACTACAAGGACATCCTTGCCAACCCCGGGCGCGTGCGGCAGATCATCAAGGACGAGATGACCGAGATCCGCGACAAGTTCGGCAATAAGAGGCGCACCGCGATTCAGGCCGACGAGGGCGAGATCGACGTCGAGGACTTGATCCCCGACGAAGACGTGGTCGTGACGCTGACCCGCTCGGGCTACATCAAGCGAGTGAACGTCAACGTCTACCGTACGCAGGGACGCGGCGGGAAGGGTGTTCGCGGCGCGAAGCCGAAGGAAGGCGACATCGTCGAGCACCTTCTTATGACGACGGCGCACTCTTACGTGTTGTTCTTCTCCAACCGCGGCAAGGTGTATCGGATCAAGGCGCACGAGATCCCCGAGAAGGACCGCACGGCGCGCGGGATCTCCGTCCGCAATCTGTTGCCGCTGTCCGGCGACGACTCGATCGCGGCCGTCATCGACACGCGGGACTACGAAACGCACAAGTTCCTGGTCATCGCGACCGCCAAGGGAATCATCAAGAAGACGGCGTTCTCGGCCTATGACTCTTCACGGCGCGACGGGATCATCGCCGTCAAGCTGCGTCCCGGCGACGAGGTCGTGCAGGTGAAGGCGACTTCGGGCGAAGACGAGCTGATCCTGGCGACTCGAAAGGGCCAGTCGATCGTGTTCGCCGAAACCGAGGTGCGGCCGATGGGCCGTGACGCTTCCGGCGTGCAAGGCATCCGGGTCAAGGAAGAGGACGCCGTGATGGCCTTCGAAGTGGTCGATCCAAACGGCGAACTTATGATGGTGACCGATGCCGGCTACGGCAAGCGGACCCTGCTGACCAACTACCCGCGCCAGCACCGGGGCGGCTCGGGCGTCAAGACGGTGCAACTCACCGCCAGGAAGGGGTTCGTCGCCGGGGCTATGGTGGTGCGCCCGGGCCACGAGGTCTTCTTGATCTCGTCGGCCGGCCAGGTGATCCGCATCCCCTGCAAGGGCGTGCGTCGGACCGGCCGGGACGCTCAGGGCGTGCGTGTCATGCGTATGGAGCCGGGTGAGACGGTCGCTGCGATGGCACCGGTGATCGCGGACGAGGAAGGCGAGGAATAGGCGGCCGGCCCCGTCGGGCTGACGGCGGGGCGACGGTGGGGTTATTGGCGGAAGAGGCCTCATCCGCGTATATAGAGGCGACAAACGTCGTCGAAATCCGCAAGGGAGCAGGATCATCCAAGAAGGTGGCGCGCCTGCGCCCGCTGGCAGTCGTGAAGGGCTGACGCCCTCGATTGGCGTCCCCCCGGCCGGCAGCACCGTCCAATACGCCCGCTCATGGCGGCGGGCGCGTTTAGTCATCCGCAAGGTCGACCCCTGGTCGGTGCTGAAGTTCGCGCTGCTCTCCTACTTCTGCCTTCTTCTGATCATGTTGCTGGGCAGCGCGATTATCTTTGCCCTGCTCAAGGCGTTCGGGGTGATCGGAAAAATCGAAGAGTTGCTGTCTACGTTCTCCTCCAGCGTCAAGATCTCGGGGGGCGCCGTCTTCCGCTGGCTGTTCCTGTTCGGCCTGCTGGGAACGATCGTCGCGACCGCAGTCACCGTCTTTCTGGCGTTCCTGTACAACCTGATCGCCGACGTCGTCGGCGGCATCGAGATCGCCGTTTCGCAGCGGGACTAGCCGCCCGGCGCGAAGAAATCGCCGGGGCAACCACGGCCGCGTGCTGGTACCCTTTCGCCTTTGCCCGTGGCGGTGACCATGCCGCCACCGGGGCCCGTAGCTCAGGTGGCTAGAGCGCAGCTCTGATAAAGCTGAGGTCGCTGGTTCGAGTCCAGCCGGGCCCACCAAAGCCACACTCCTTCCATCCCTGTCGGCAAGGGTCAGGGC
>JBKKBA010000224.1:0-4022 GCA_046714275.1 Actinomycetota bacterium | reverse complement strand
TGTCAAGGATGACGATCTCGTACGGAGTGCCGCGCTCGGCCGCTTCCCTGAGCATTTTCAGCGCTGTCGTGCCGTCGGGTGCCGCATCCGATACCGCCGACCATGCCGTCGTCTGCTCCAGCAGGATTCGACGGTTCGTCGCGTTGTCGTCCACGATCAGGATTCGCAAGCCGTGAAGGTCTTCCCGCGGGGCGCGACGCTGAAGAGGAGCGCCTTTCTCTAATGGGAGCGTGCACCAGAACGTGCTGCCGCGTCCCGGCTGGCTCTCAACGCCGATCCGGCCGCCCATCAGCTCGGCCAGCCGCTTGCAGATGGCAAGCCCCAGGCCGGTGCCGCCGTAGCGCCGGGTGGTGGATGCATCGGCCTGCGTGAACGGCGAGAACAGCCGGTCCCGAGCCTCTTCGGTGAGTCCGATTCCCGAATCAGAAACTTCGAAGCGGATCTGCGTTGATTCACCTTCTGCGGAAACCACGGACACGAACAGAGCGACTTCGCCGGCGGCGGTGAACTTCACGGCGTTTGAGAGCAGGTTGATCAAGATCTGCCGGATGCGGCCGGCATCCCCGCGCAGGCATGCCGGAACGTTCGGCTTGACGTGGGCAAGAAGCTCGATTCGTTTTTCGTGAGCCGCGGCCGCCATGAGGTCGGCGACCTCTTCGACGATGATGCGTGGCTCGAAGTCCACCACTTCAAGCTCCAGCTTGCCGGCTTCGATCTTCGAGAAGTCCAGGATGTCGTTGATAACGCCCAGAAGCGAGTCGCCGGAGGTGCGGACAATTTCGGCGTACTCCATCTGATCGGGTGTCAGGTCCGTGTCCATCAGCAGCCCCGTCATGCCGATCACGGCGTTCAGCGGTGTTCGGATCTCATGGCTCATCGTCGCCAGAAAGTCGCTCTTCAGGCGTGAAGCCTCCAGCGCCTGGTCGCGCGCGTAGGCAATCTCCTCCTCGAAGCGGCGGCGTTCGGTGATGTCGTCGAAGGTAGCGACGGCGCCCGTGACCCTGCCCTGATCGACAATCGGGTGTGACGAGTACTTGACGGGGATCGATGTTCCATTCGCGCGCCAGAACACCTCGTCGGAGGCGTGGCAAGGTCCGCCCGACTGAAAGGCCAGGAAGATCGGACATTCTTCGATCGGATAGGGCGAGCCGTCGGTGCGGGAGTGATGGATCAGTTCGTGCATGTTCTTGCCCAGCAGTTCCTTTGGCGAATAGCCCAGCATCCGCGCGGCCGCTTCGTTGACGAAAGTACAGTTGCCCTGAAGATCGATTCCGTAAATGCCCTCACCGGATGATTCCAGCAGCAGTCGCGTGGTGCGTTCCGACCGCCGATGCTCGCGCATCGTCAGCATCATCAGCGCCAAGCCGACGGACAGAAGCCCGCCCAGCACCAGGCCTAGGACCAGGACGGTCGATCGCAGGCGCGACACGGCCGACAGCGCGCGACGCTCGGGCAACTCGGCGCTGACCGTCCATCCGATGCTCTTCACCGGAGCGTAGGCCGACAGGTTCTGCCGCCACTTGGTCACGCCGGTGCGCCCGGCCAGCGCTTGCGCGACGGGAGGATCGGCGCGGAAGGAGTTCAATCCGCGCGGCGCCCCGCCCGGTTCGGCGACGATCACACCGCGCTGGTCGGTGATGCGCAGGGCAACCCCCTGGGCTTTTGCGAAAGACTCGGAGAAGGCCTGCAGGTCGTCGGTGCCGTAGGACGCGACCAGGATCCCCAGGCGCCTCGCGTTCGGGCCGACGATGTAGACGGCTACTGTGGTGACCCGTGGCTGCCCGGCGGCTGCACCTTGGAAGACCTCCGAGACGTACGGGCTGCCGTCGCCGGAGGTCAGCCCGCGATACCAGTCGCGAAAGGAAAAGTTCTTGCCTATGATCGATGGTGTTGAAGGAACGACCTCCACGACATTCCCCCGCACGTCGGTCAAGGACGTGACCCGGATACCGGGGTGAGCCTGCGCCAACCCCCGAAGCTGCGCCCCCAGTCGCGCGCGATCGGGTGTCGTGTCGGCGCTCAGCAGCCCGATCAAGCTGGGACGAGCGGCATAGGACTGGACCAGTTGCGCCAGGCCCCGCATCTGCTGGTCCACGAAAGCAGACGTCGCTACGGCGGCGGCCTTCAAGCGACTCTCGGCTTCCCCTCTGACGGCCCGGGCGCTGATGGACACGGCGAAGTAGCTCAGCAGAGCCAAAGGCAGCATCGCGAAGACCACGAACATGGCGGTCAGGCGCCACAGCGAAAGCCGCGACAGAAGAGCGCCAAGAGATCGCCGGGATGCCGCGGTCACACGAGCCACCTTCGGCGGGCCGATGCTTCACAGCGGCGGAAAATCACCTGCTTTCTATAGCACGGGGCTTGATATCACGGTGGATCGGGGTTTCACATGGGTGGGGGAATACCCTTAAGGCGATCGATGTTCTTCAGGAGGAAGGAGGGTGTGACATGGCCATCAATCGTTTGAACCACGCAGTCCTCTATGTGCGTGACGCGGACCGGACCGCGGATTTCTTCGTTGAGGTGTTGGGTTTCCGGCGCTTGGAGGCCTACGCTGTTCCCGGAGCCGTGTTCCTTCAAGCCGAAAGCTCCACGAACGATCACGATCTTGCCTTGTTCTCAATCGGCGAAGCCGCGGGAGACTCTGTGGCCGGACGCCAAACGGTTGGTCTCTACCACTTGGCGTGGGAGGTAGACTCGCTGGAAGACTTGGCCACCTTTGCCGAGCGGCTGTCGAAAGCCGGCGCGCTCTCCGGGTCGGCCGATCACGGCACCACGAAGGCGTTGTATGCCAAGGACCCCGACGGTCTGGAGTTTGAGCTGACGTGGATCGTTCCGGCCGCGCTACTTACGCCCGACGACCGTCCCGGGATCGCTGCGCTGGACCTTGCGCGTGACATCCAGCGCTTCGGAGCGCAGACCAAGGGCGGCATCGGGATCTCTCAGCCACAGGCGGTCACCTGATGCCGGCAGTTACCCGTGATCCCATTGCCTTGCCTCGCATCGCGCCGAGCGTCGCGGGCGCGATCCCGCGTCCGGTCCGGGCGATCACGACCGCGCCCAGCGGCTACGAAGGGGAAGGTTTTCCGGTCCGGCGAGCGTTTGCCGGCGTGCCGCGCTCGGAGCTGGATCCATTTGTGCACATGGACCAGATGGGCGAGGTTGACTATGCGCCGGGCGAGCCCAGGGGCACCGCCTGGCATCCGCACCGCGGCTTCGAGACCGTCACGTACATGATCGACGGCACGTTTCAGCATCAGGATTCGCACGGCGGCGGCGGCATCATCACCGACGGCGCCACGCAATGGATGACCGCCGGATCGGGGATCCTGCACATCGAGACGCCACCCGAGCAACTGGTCGTGAGGGGCGGGCTTTTCCACGGGATTCAGTTGTGGGTGAACCTTCCGTCGAAGGACAAGATGGTGGCACCCCGGTATCAAAGCTTGGAGGGGGAGCAAGTGAGCCTGGTCGCGTCCCAGGACGGCGGCGCGTTGATGCGTGTGATCGCCGGAGACGTTGCCGGACATCAGGGACCGGGATCGACGCACACACCGATCAGCGTGGTGCACGCGACGCTTTCACCGGGTGCGCGTCTGGACCTGCCGTGGAGGGTGGACTTCAACGCGCTGGTCTACGTGCTGGCAGGGTCTGGTCGCGCGGGCGAGGACGGAGCGACTGCAAGCACGGGACAGTTGGTGGTGTTCGGCGCGGGTGATCTGATCACGTTCCAGGCCGATCCGGTGACCGACGGCCACATGCCGCTGCTGGAGCTGTTGGTGCTGGGTGGCCGGCCGATTCGAGAGCCGGTGTTTGCCTACGGCCCCTTCGTGATGAACACGCGCGAAGAGGTCTTGCAAGCGGTGGAGGATTACCAAACCGGCCGCTTGGGCGTCATTCCGGCCGGCGCGTTAATGCCCTACAGCCCAGGTCACTAAGGCCCGCCGCAGCCGTCGTTGGAATCCGCGGCGACCGGCGCCTGGGCGATCGACAGCCCGGTCCATTAGGATTCCTTGTTAGAG
>JBKKBA010000223.1:0-5404 GCA_046714275.1 Actinomycetota bacterium | reverse complement strand
GCCGGCGACGTGGGTGCCGTGCCCGTAGGAGTCGATCGGGTTCCCGGTCGCTTCCGACAGGAGATCGGAGTAGACGCCGTCTTGAATCATGTCCATGAACCAAGACGGTTCGAAGTTCACGTGCTTGACGACACGATCCGCCAGGTCCGGGTGGTTGGAGTCGATGCCGGTGTCCACCACGGCAACCGTGACGCCCTTGCCCGTGTAGTTGCGCTTGAGCGGCGCGGCCCCGGCGCGTACTGCCGAGACTTTCGTGTCTTTCTTTGCGCCGTTGTTTTCGAACCGGAGTGGCGTGTCTGCGTCGACGTAGGCGACGTCGGACCAGCGTGCGATCCGCTTGTAGGCGTCGATCGTTCCGACGATGCCGACGGCGTCGATCGTCTTGACGACGACGGCCTTGGTGATGCCCACGGCCGACAGGCGCCGGATCGTCGCCGCGTCCACGTCGTGGGTGAAGCCGACGATCGCACGTCCGGATGCTCGCGACGTCAACAGGTCGCGGTCGAACGCGGCCGGCAGGGCCGTGCGCGCCGGTGCGGACGTTAGGCCGGCCGCGATGAGCGCGACGGACAGAACAACAACAAGCCTAACTTTTCTCACAAGTGCCTCCGCTTCTGCGTGTCGGAGCGCTTTCCGCCGGCCCCCTGTTTGCCAGGATGGCGCGATGCTTGCGCCCTTCGTCGGGCGCGCTCCGTACGAGATCATTCTGCAACCTAGCGCGGAATTCCCGTTTCGGTTCGCGAAGGTCCCCGCCTATGGGCCAGCTATCCCAGATGTTCCCCATTGGAATGGGCCACGACGAGCCAATTGCCGGAAAGTTCAAAGAGCCCGACCGAGGGTGGTGCCCTAGCCCATCGGAGGATGTGGTCTCGCTCGCGAGGGCCGGCGGCGCCGCTCCGCGGGAAAGGGGTACTACAACTTGTGTGTGAGGGGTACTCTATCATGCGGATACGGGGTATCATCGTGGGGTCATGGTTGGCGAAGACCGATACATCCCCCGGATCGTCGATTCGACCATCGCCGAGCTGCTCGGCGAAGTGCCGGCGATCATGCTCGTCGGACCGCGCGCTACAGGGAAAACCACAACCGCCCGGCGCTTCGCGAAAACCATCGTCCGGCTGGACAGCGAGGTCGAAGCCGTCGCGTTCCGCGCCGATCCCGATGCCGCCCTGCGCGGGCTAGGGGAGCCGGTCCTTCTGGACGAGTGGCAAGCAGTTCCGGGGGTCCTTGCCGCGGTCAAGCGTTCCGTGGACGACGACCCTCGACCGGGACGCTACCTCGTCACCGGGTCGGTTCGCGGCGACGTGGACTCCCCCACATGGCCGGGCACCGGCCGCCTGGTCCGTCTGGCGATGTTTGGCCTCACAGTGCGCGAGGCGTCGAAGACGCACGGCGCGTCGTTTCTGGAACGGGTGCACAACGGAGGAGTCGACGCGCTGACGGTCCTGCGCGATCCCCCGAATCTGCGCGGCTACCTCGAACTCGCGCTGTCCGGCGGGTTCCCCGAGATGATCAATCACACGTCCCCGACCGCCCGATCACGATGGATCGCAAGCTACGTCGAGCAGTTGGTGACCCGCGATGCGATGCAACTCGACGGGGGTCGAGATCCGGCGCGGCTGCGGCGGTACTTCGAGGCGCTCGCGCTCCACTCCGCATGCGTCGTCGAAGATCGCACGTTGTACGAGGCGGCGGGAATCAACAAGAAGACCGCCACGGCCTACGAACAACTGTTGCGCAACCTGCTCGTGCTCGATCCCTTGCCGGCATGGACGTCGAACCGGCTCAAGCGACTTACGCGCGCGCCGAAACGATACGTCGTTGATCCGTCCCTCATCGTCGGCGCGCTCGGCATCGACGTGAACGGCGTGATGCGAGACGGGACGCTACTCGGACGAGCGCTCGACACATTCGTCGTCTCGCAGATCCGCCCCGAAGCGGCCCTGGCTTCGACGCGCCCGCGCCTGTATCACATGCGAGCCGAACAGGGACGGCACGAAGTCGATCTGGTCGCCGAGTTCGGAACCGGCGATCTGGTTGCCATTGAGATCAAGGCGGATGCGGCGCCGCGATTGGACGCTGCCAACCACCTCCGATGGCTTCGCGACTCCGTTCAAGAACGCTTCATCGCAGGACTGGTCCTGCACACCGGAAAGCACATCTATCAGCTCGACCGACTGATTTGGGCTGTGCCGATCTGCTCCCTCTGGAGCTGACCGGACGGCCCTCGCTCCTGCCCGCGAAGAGGCCCGGCAGGCTCTGGTCTCACAGGGAGTAGTGGCTTCACCAGAAGACGCCGCCTCCCTTGTCGCCGTCTTCGGCAGCGGAGCTAGGCGAAGGTGCCTTGCTCGACATCGCGAACGAAGGCGATCACGCCCTCGAAGTACGCGGCTTGGTCGTCGTACATGGCCATGTGGCTGCCATTCGGACAGTGCAGGGACCGGCCGCGCTGAACCTTCGTCGCCATCATCTGCATGTGCGAAGGATCCATCGTGTCGTGCTGTGCGCCGATCATGAGCGCCGGCACGGTGATGTTCGCCAGGTCGGCTTTGCGATCCCAGCCGGCCAGCTTTCCGCTGGCGCCCAGCTCGCTGGGCCCCTGCATCGGGATGTAGATGGACTGGTTGAGCTTGGCGAACGCGCGGTTCACCGGATCCGGCCATTGATCGGGCGGCATTCGAAGGACGTGGAAGACGTAGTGATGCTCGATGAGCAACTCCATATACAGTGGATTCGCGAAGTCTTCGGCCTTTTCCAAACGCTGGATCTCCGCCAGCGCTTCCGGGTCCATCGTGGGCATCAATTGATCGCGGGCGAATTCGTTGTAGGCGGGGACGCTGCTCATCATGTTCGAGATCAGGAGCCCCTTCAGATGCTGTTGGTACTTGAGGGCGTATTCGATGGCCAGGATGCCGCCCCACGAGTGACCCAGCAGATAGAAGTTGTCGCGGCCTAGCCCCAGCGCCTGCCGCACCTGCTCGACCTCTTCGACGAAGCGGCCGGTTTCCCACAGGTCCGGGTCGTCGGGCTGATCGCTGAACGCAGAGCCGAGCTGGTCGTAGTAGTAGTACTCGATCCCGGCGGCCGGAAAGTAGCTGTCGCACGCCTCGAAGTATTCGTGTGTTGCTCCGGGCCCGCCGTGCAGAAGAAGCATCTTTGCCGTGGGGTTGTTCCCGGTGCGCTTGGTCCAGACCCGGAAGTCGCCCTTGGGAGTCGTGATCGGAATCATCCGCACCCCGCCGCTCAGAACATCATCCCGGCCCGAGTAGTCAAGGTATGAATTCTTAGTCTGCATGCGCTAACTCCAATCTGTCTGGACCCGCGAATCCGCTTTTTACAAGTAGCCGCCGAGGCCTCCATCTGCCGCCTCACGATACCGCGGGCCACCCAACAGCAGCGAGCGAGCGGCAGGGTGGCACCGCGGGCGGGAGGTCGCGCAACGTTCCGATCATCGCGTCAGCCACGCTTGATACTGCATCCAGTCGGCGTCGATGATCCGATCGATCTCATCTTGCGGGAGCCGGTCGGGCTGCGTCACCTTCCGTGCGTACTGTGGATACTCGGCTGCGGTGAGAACGTCGCGGTAGTCTGCCTGCGCGTCTTCGATGCTCTTCGCCAGGGCTTCTAGGTTGCCGCCGGCGAGCTTCAAGACGGCAAGCCGGACCCGCTCGTTCGGCGGGCCCGCATGAGCGTTGTACCGGTCAAGGATGGACAGGACGTCCGTGACTGCCTGGGCCGGAAAGTCGCGTCGGACGATCCTGTCCACATCCGCTTGACTGACCTGGGGAATGGGTTGATCACGCATGCTGCCCCTTTCGCCGAACCACCAGCCTGCCACAGGACGGCCGAGGCGGCTTGGACGCCCCGTCGAGGCGCGCGCTTGATCGTCGAAGGCCAGGCGCACGATGCTCCTTCGTTTTTAGCGGTACAGGGCGGCGTCTTCGTGAACGACGCGCGCGATGTCTTCTCGCTCTTTGACTCGCTCGACTCGCGAGGACATGCGGCGAACCTCGAGTGCTCCGTTGAAAGCGGCCAAGTGACCAGGAGGGGGTCCGGCCACAGTCATATGGGGAACTTATACTGAGACGCACCACGCGACACTGTGGAACCACAGCCAAAGGCTCGGCGTCTGACGGATGATGAGGTCCAAACTGCTCGTTCCAGCCGTCGCGGTCGTCGCGGCGGCCCTCGGCGCAATGGGCGGCTACATGCTGCGCGGCACGCCGCCGCCGCGATCTGTCCCCGTGCCGTCCCTAACCTCCAGCGATATCCCGGCATCGAGCGGGTCGCGCGTCAAGCACGACGAGGAACTGAAGCTGATCCTGCTGGAGCGGTTCGGGCCCCTGGAGTGGTGCGACCCCGACGTGTATCCCGTCGGAGTCGTTGGCGGGGAGGAAGCGAACACTGAAACGTGGTGGGTCAACCTCAACCCCGGAACGAGCTTGGCCGTCACGCTTTTCCGTCACTTCGGAATCAGGAGCAAGCCGGCGGCGACGAAGCAGCAGCGTCTCGAGGCGTACCGGCTCCAGAAGCAGCTGAGAGTGATCGAACTCTATGAGGCGTACGACAACGTGCTGCGGTTCGAGATCACCGGGAAGTCCCGCGATGGGGATGGACGCGGGCTTCGCACGACGGGAACGATCCTTCGTGACGGCCGTGTTCTGCAGACGCTGCAGCATCGGCAAGACGTGCAATGCCCCGTCTGTTTGGCCGCCGGCACTCGTATCGACACGCCGGCCGGCGCACGCGAGGTGACAACGCTCGTGCCCGGCGATGTTGTTTGGTCCCCCGTCCAGGGCGGCCGCGCGACGGCGCGCGTGTTACGGGTCATCCGCCGCTACGTCGGCCCTGCACTGCTGCTTCGCGTACGCGTCGCCGACGGCCGGACGCTCACGCTTGCTGCCGCGCATCCGCTTGCCGACGGCACGCTTGCCGGGGCCTTGCAGCCGGGAACGGTCGTCTCGGGCGCTCGTGTTACCGCCATCGATCACGTGCGCGCGCCCGGCGGCTACACCTACGACATTCTCACTACCGGTCCGTTCGGCGGGTACTTCACGAACGGGATTGTTCTGCGCAGCACGCTTTTTCGGGAGCGTCCCGTCGCTCCGCACGCTTTTTGAGGATCACGCCGAAACAGGCATGCCACGGACAGGAGACGGTCTAGGCGAAAGCGAGGGACGGTTTCCATACTCATTGGAGAGTATGATATACTCATTTAGTGAGTAAACGCCTTCAAGTCGTCCTTGATGAGGAAGAGCTGGCATCGATCCGCGACGACGCTCGCCGGCACGGCGTGACCGTGTCCGAGTGGGTGCGTCGGGCGCTGCGCATCGCTCGACGCTCGTCGTCATCGGGCGATACCGCGCGCAAACTGGCCGCGCTCCGGATGGCGACAACGCACGAC
>JBKKBA010000222.1:0-4644 GCA_046714275.1 Actinomycetota bacterium | reverse complement strand
CCGGGCACCTTCAGGCAGTTCTCCGTCAGGGTCGGCGCCGGCGTCGCACGGTTAGTGGCCTTCGGAGGGGAGTTCTGGGTCGCGGCAAAGACGACGACGACGCCGACCGCCAGCACCGCCGCGACGGCAAGCAACCGGCGCGAGTCCATATGGGGCGCCATCCTGACGGGTGTTGCCGTGTCTCCGCAACCAAGCACGTCGCGGACGGGAGCGTCCGCTCGCCGGAGGAAGAACGTCCCGCCTCCCACAGGATAAAATGCACGAACCGGCACAGCCGGTCATGTTCCGTGGCCGGTACGCGGGCTGGATCCCGATTCGCGAAGACCGTCCTGAGCAGGGAATGAAGGGCAAAAGCGCGAACACTTTGGATAGCGACGCGGCAGGAACCGCGCCGTTGCGTCGTCGTACGACGATCCCACCCCGATCGGAGGCAGCTTCAATGAAGATTGGCATCTCCCCCCGAGCGGCGCTCTCGGCGCTGCTGGCAGCATCGCTGGCGGTTCTTGCGGCGGTTTCGTCGTCCCCCGCCGCACCCTCCAAGCTGGCCGACGCCCTTCCGGGGTCGTTTGCGGCCGAACTTCAGCAGCAGTTTCCCGACGCAGCCAAGTACCCGCTGACGTGGGCGCACCCCAGCGGCGAGCCGCTGTCGGTCGTGCAGCCGAACGGCACGCGGATCCAGATTAAGGGAACCGACATGCAGGCCGGCGGTGTCTCGGAAACGCTGGACGGCTACTCGGTGATGCGCGACGCTCGCACCGGCTGGTGGGTCTACGCCCTGAAGGGTCCCAACGGCTGGGAGACCCCAACGGCGATCCGCGTCGGGGTGGACGCGCCGCGCGGCATTCCCAAGCAAGCCGCTCGCGCCAACAGCGTGTGGATCGATGCGCGAAGCAATGACGTCCGCGGTCAGATTTTCCGCGCGCTGCAGGCGAACCAGGGCGAGCTTCAGGCCAAGGCCCGAGCGGCCAAGGCTGCCGGAGCGCGTCAGTTCAAGATTCCGGCGCTGATGCTGGAGACCAGCGGAGCGTTCGCAGCGGAAAGCACGCCGGACTACTTCGAAAAGCTGCTGTCGGGCACGCGCGACGAGGCCAAGGACCTCAATCCGCGCGGCACGATGACGGAGCTGTTCCTGGAGATGTCTTGGGGAACGTTCGAGCCACGTGTGGACGTCTACGGCCCCTACAAGAGTCCAAGCAGCATGGCGAGCGAGTGCTACTACGGCCGCAAGGCGCCCGGCGACGTGTCGTCACCCGGCCCGACGGGTCCTCCGGTCCAGGCGACGGTCGCCGGCATGGCGCTCGAAGCCGTCCCGCAGGCCGACCCCGAGGTGAACTTCGGCGACTATGACAACGACAACGACGGCAGCGTGGACTTCTTGCTGGTCATCCATTCGGGTCCCGGCCGCGAGGCGACCCTGGACGACTGCGATGTCCACTCGCACTACTTCGGCCTGGCGACCGCGCCGACGACGGACGTGAAGAACGGCCGGCCGGTCATCATCCAGTCCGCCATGACGGTCCCGGAGTTCGGGCTGCAGATCGGTGTCGCGGGCCACGAGTTCATGCACGCGCTGGGCGAGCCCGACTACTACGACACCGACGGGACCGGCGAAGGAACCGGGGAGTGGGACCTTGGGGGCGGCGGTCCCTGGCTCGGATATCCGCCACAGTCCAACAGCGTTCACTTCAACCCGTTCATGAAGATCAACCTGGGCTGGATCAAGCCGCAGTTGGTCACCGGCACGAAGAAGGGCATTCGCCTGCGACCACGCGAGCTGTATCAAGACCTGATCCTGGTGCCGATCGCGACCAGAGACGTCACCGCCGACAACCCCGCGGACTTCCCGAACTATGTTTTCTCGATCGGCGGAAAGAGCGTCGAGGTGACCGAGGGCTACCTGCTTGAGATGAACAACCGAACCGCCAGCGGCACGCCGAAGGATTCTCGGTTGCCGCGCGGTGGAATATTCGACCGCTTCACGCACGCCAGCGGCATGATGGCGTGGCACTTCGACTCGTCGCTGGGTGGCAACGCCGACGAGACGCACATGCGCGTGGACTTGGAAGAGGCCGACTGGCGCGACGGGCTGCAGGATGTCCAGGTCGGTCTGACGCGCGGCGATCCTCGTGACCTGTTCTACGACGACGCCACCGGGCTTTCCAGCGCGACCGCCTCGAAGACGGCTCCGACGGGCGGTGACGGCCGGACACAGGACGTTCCGGCCGGCAGCCCATGGACGGTGGTGTCGCCCCCGGCGCCGTGCGCATCGGCAACCACCGACTGCCCCCGCCACCCCGGTGCGCTGGTGCCGCCGACCTGGACGGTTATGGACGACCCCGACAACCTAGTTATGCGGGTGATCCTTGACTGGGAGTCCAACAGCGCCGACGACTGGGATCTGTACGTGGATCGGAGGCAAGGGAGCGCCTGGGTTCAGGTTGCAAACTCTTCCGGCGGGACCGACCCCCACCTTCCCGAGACCGGCGTTCCGCAGCGCGAGGCGGCAGTTGTGCTGAAGCCGCCGCCCGGTGAGTACCGCGCGCGTGCCGTCAACTTTGCCGCCCCGACGCAGCCCGAAGCCCAGATCAGCGTCCAGTTCCAGCCGACGTTCGGCAAGGGTGGCTCTCCCAACACACACAACTGGCTGGACAAGGCGACCGGCTGGGCATTCACCAACATCCGCCCGGCCGGCGACGGCGTGACGGTGGACATCGTCAAGCACACGGCGGCGACCACCGACCTGTCGCCCGAGATCGTCACCACCCGCCGCGGTCTTCGCGTCGGAAATCTGGGCTCGCTGAACACGCGCGTGTACAACCACGGCGGCAAGGCCGTGTCCGGTGTGGCGCTCACGGTCACCGACAACGGCCGCGTCGTTGGGTCCAAGACTCTGTCCAAGGTCCCCGGCTACGACTACGTGGACGTGGCGATCCCGTATACGCCGACCGAGCGCGGCACGCACGAATTCGTCACCAGCGTGTCGCCGAAGGCCGGTGAGGCGGTCCTGGGCAACAACACGCAGAAGTCGTCGCTGTACGTCGGTGACGCCAATGCGACCGTGCTGATCGTCGACGACGACCAGGGCTTCTCGTTGGAAGAGTCGTATGCGGCCACGTTGGCGTCGCTGGGCGTGCCGTTCGCGATCACCGGCGATCATCCGGCGCTTGCCGAGTTGAAGGGATACAAGGCCGTCATCTGGGCCGCCGGGTCCACGCAGCGGAAGAACTCCGTGGACGCAACCGATCGAGCCGCCCTTCGCAGCTATCTGGAAGCGGGCGGCCGGGCGTTGATCACCGGATCACGCACGGTGTCGGGAATCAATGCGGTCGAGCCCGCGTGGCTGGAAGCGAATCTGGGCATCAAGCACAAGGACATTTGGCAGTACGGCACCGGTCCGGTGAAGGGGAATGGTCTGTCCTACTTCGCCGACCTGGCCCCCGGACGCTCATTGATGGATGAGTACGAAGCCGCCGGGTCAACCGAACTGTACAAACTGGATCCGGTTGTCCAGCACGAAGTCGAAGGTCTGGTGGGAGCGCGGTTCTCCAGCGGCTCATTCAAGACCGAGGTGCATTCGTTCTCGCTGGGTCAGTTGCGGGATGGGGAGATCCGCTCGCAGATCCTCAAGTCAACGCTGCAGTTCTTCGGCCTGTCGCTCAGCGGTCGGACGGCCGATGTAAATCCGTCGATCCTGCACTCGTCGTGGCGTGTGAGACTGAATGGCCAGGCGACGCCTGTTGTGGCGACTATCAGCGATGCCGACGGGATCGCAACGGCGACGCTGCGCTACCGGCGGATCGGGATCAACACCTGGACCGCGGTCCCGATGCTGGAGTCAAACGCCGCCGGCGTGTTCGAAGCCATGATTCCGGCTGGGGCCGTCACTCCGGCGGGTTTTGAGTACGCGATCGATGCCACGGACCTGACCGGCGCCGCACGCACCGACGGCATTCACACGGTGTCCTCGGCCATCGGGCCGGCTTTCGGCGCGTATCCGTCGATCGTGAGTCCTCGCAAGGCTCCGCCGAAGGTGCTGAATGTAAAGACGCGTCGTGGCGGCAACCTGCCGGCGACCGGCGTCGGGTTCGCCCCGATGTCGATGGTGCTGGCTCTGGCCGGCGCCGCAAGCCTGAGCGCCTGGCTCCGCCGCCGCACCGCGTAGCCAAAACCGCACCGAATCGCCTCCGGCAATGTCCGGGGGCGATTTTTTTGGGGTTGCTCAGAGGCTCACCAGTCACGGGCTTGAGAAGTTTTTCAGGATCGCACGCCATTTGCGGCCCAGGACTAGGCATACCGGAGGACTGGGAATGGCCCGTCGACGCCATTGGCCGCGGCTGTGGGAGTCCCGATCTGATCGGTAGTCGATGCGCTTCAACCCGGGGAGGGACCTCAGGGGAAGAAGCTCACCAAGGAGGAACTACCATGGCAGGTCTTCGTCAACCCCGGACGCGAGCGCGCAAGATCCTGCTCACCGTCGCGGTGCTGGGCTGTGCAGCGTCGATCGCGGGTCTGGGAACGTTTGCAGCGTTCACCAGCACCACGTCCGCGTCGCAGACCATCGCGTCGGGCACGGTGACCATCGCGCTCGGTGCGACGGGAGCCTCGACCAACCGCTTGACGGTCAACGCTTCGGGCATCGTTCCG
>JBKKBA010000221.1:0-2546 GCA_046714275.1 Actinomycetota bacterium | reverse complement strand
CAACGGGAGCATCCCAACACGAACGCCGTCATCAAGATCGACCTGGATCGCACGCGCACGCCGACGTTCGGCCAGATCGTCGGGTCCTACAAAGGAGACGTCGAGGAGTACTTCCCCGAAGCGACCGACGTGATCGGATGTGATGAGGATGAGACCGTCGGCGCGTTCCTGGCCGGCTTCGAGTGCGGACGCCTGGATCTGGACTTCGGCGCGGCGCCCAACCTGTTCACCGATCCCACCGGCGTTCGCCGCTTGGTGGGCGCCGGCCAGAAGTCGGGCGTGTACCACGTCTTCGACGCCGGAACGATGCAGCCCGTCTGGAAGCAGGTGATCGGCGTCCCGTCGCCGGTCGGAGGCATCGTCGGAACGCCGGCATTCGATGGAAGCGCGATCTACGCGCCGCACACCATCGCCGGCTACCTGGCATCGCTGGACCGTACCGATGGCTCGATCAACTGGGTCGCGCCGGTTGGCGACGGAGTCCACTGGGGATCGCCGGTTACCAGCGCGAACGGCGTGATCTACACCGTGGATCTCAAGGGCTTTTTCGACGCCTACGACGCGGCGACCGGCGCGCCGCTGGCGCACCGCCCGCTGCCGCTGGAGGCCGACGGCGGACTGGACCCGATGCTGTCGTGGGGTGGCGTGACCGTGGCGCGCAACACCGTCTATGCCACCGTCGGCGTTGGGCTCACGTCGGTGAACGCAGACATGCCGTCGATGCTCGACGGCTTCGTCATCGCCTACCGCCCCCGGACGGTCCTGTGATGCGTCGCGTCTTCGTGGTGCTGTTGTCGCTGACGGCTGCCGTCCCCGGTCTGGGGGCCGGGCAAGAGGCGATGCAGTGCACGGTCTCGCGCGACGCCGTCGTGGCGGTTCGCGACGCGGTGCGTGTTGCCGGAGCGTCGTGCGACTTCGTCGTTTCGTGCGCTACCGGCACGCCCGGCGGCTGTCCGATGACGATCACGGTAACGGTCACGGGCACGGGATTGGCCGAAGCGCGCGTGGAAGGGCCCTTCGGGTTCCTGTGGTGCGGTCCCACCATCGGTGGCTGCAGCATTCAGGCGCCCGTCCAACTCCCCGCCGGAACGACCGACGTCGCCGACTGCTCGGCCACGGGAGTCGCCGGAACCGTCACGCTCGGCTGCGCTGCGAACCCCACCGCCTAACACCCTTCTGATAGACTAAGTAGACTTAGTCAATCGGACTAAACAGAGCGAGCGAGCCATGCTGGTCAATATTCACGAAGCGAAGACGCATTTCTCGAAGCTGTTGGCCAGGGTCGCCGCCGGCGAGGAGATCGTCATCGGCAAGGCCGGCAAGCCGGTTGCCAGACTGGTGCCTTACAACGACCAGGCCGGGGAGCCTCGGAAGCCGGGACGATTGAAGGGCAAGATCTGGGTGTCTCCCGATTTCGACGCGCCGCTGCCCGACCAGGTGGCGGCCGCGTTTCGCGGCGAAGGCCCGTGAGGCTTCTTCTTGACTCTCACGTGCTCCTGTGGTGGCTGGGAGAGCCTCATGTTCTGAAGAAGCCTGCGGTGCGTGCGATCACCGACCCTGCATCGCAGGTGTGGGTGAGCGCAGCATCGATATGGGAAATCGCGATCAAGAAGCAGCTTGGAAAGGTGAAGGCACCGGATTCACTGGCCGCGATCGACCAAGACAACTTCCTTCCGCTGCCCGTCACGCACGAGCACGCTTGGGCGGCCGGCGCATTGCCGCGGCATCACGACGATCCGTTCGACCGGATGCTGATCGCGCAAGCCATCGCCCACGACCTGGCGATCGTGACCCGTGATGCAAGCATCGCGCGCTACGACGTCAAAACTCTTCGCGCGTAAGCGGCGTGACGCGGCGCGGCGCTGAAGCCCCACTTCAGGACCGCACCAGTTCGCGCACCACCGACGGCAGGATGCCGCCCTGGCGGAAGTAGCGGACCTCGGTCGGGGTATCAAGGCGGCAGCGGGTGTCGAACTCAAGGATCGTTCCGTCCTCGCGATGCGCAACGACGCGTACCGTCTGTCCCGGCTTCAGCCCGTTAAGCCCGGTGACGTCGAACGTCTCGCGCCCGGTCAGGCCCAGCGACTCGGCGCTCTCGCCGGGCAAGAACTCCAGCGGAAGCGCGCCCATCTGTGCCAGGTTCGATCGGTGGATGCGCTCGTAGGACTCGGCGATCACGGCCCGGCAGCCCAGCAGCACGACGCCCTTGGCCGCCCAGTCGCGGCTGGAGCCCGACCCGTACTCCTTGCCGGCCAGGATCAGCAGCGGCACCCCGCCGGACCGGTACTTAGCCGACGCCTCGAAAATCGTGGTTGTCTCGCCGCCGGGCAGATGCGCGGTCACGCCGCCCTCGGACCCCGGCACCAGCTTGTTGCGCAGCCGGATGTTGGCGAAGGTCCCGCGCATCATCACCTCGTGGTGACCGCGGCGCGCTCCGTAGGAGTGCAGACTTCCCGGGGCCACGCCATGAGCCGTCAGCCACTCCGCAGCGGGGGACGTCTTCGCGATCGACCCGGCCGGCGAGATGTGGTCGGTCGTCACCGAGT
>JBKKBA010000220.1:0-6068 GCA_046714275.1 Actinomycetota bacterium | reverse complement strand
CGCTCGAACCAGAATCCGATCAGCAGGTAAGAAGACAACCCGACTAGTTCCCACCCGACGTACATGATCAGGAAGTTGTTGGCCATGACAAGAGTGAGCATGGCGAAGGCGAAGAGATTCATGTACGCGAAGAAACGATGTTCGCGTTCGTCGCCGTGCATGTAACCGATCGAGTACATCGTGATGAGTGTGCCGACGCCGGTGACGACCAGCAGCATGATCACGCTCAGCGGATCGATCCGGTAGTCAACGTTGACTTGGAAGCGTCCGGATCGGATGAACGTGTACAGCGGCTCCACAAACGTCCGGTTGCCGTCGCCGAAGGTGAGCAGCTTGAAGAAGGCCCACAGCGACAGCGTGAACGACCCGGCCATCATCACGGTGGCGAACCCACCGGCAGCCTTGGTCATACGCCGGCCGAACGCCAGCAACACGATCGAGCCAAAGAGCGGCAGCGCGGGGATCAGCCACGCGTTTTCGACGATGCCGGGATTGCGCATCACCCGTGCAACCCCCGTGCGTCGTCCACCGACGCCGAGCCCTTCCTGCGGAACACCGACACGATGATCGCCAGGCCGACCACAACTTCAGCGGCGGCGACGATCAGCACGAAGAACGCCAGCACCTGCCCGTCAAGCGATCCGTGCATCCGCGCGAAGGTGACCAGCGTCAGGTTGACGGCGTTCAGCATCAGCTCGATCGACATGAAGATCACGATCGCGTTGCGGCGCGTCAGCACGCCGACCACGCCGGTTGTGAACAGCAGGCCGGCCAGAGCAAGGTATTGCGCGGGAAGAATCACGACGGCTCCTCTTCGACGGCGACGGGGCCACCGGAGGGAACGGCGACCGACTCCGGATCGGGCGGCGACGCCGGATCGGGCGCGATCTCGACTTCGGGCGAGGGGTCGGTCGCAACCGACGGATCGGGTGCGATCTCGGGGTCGCCGTCGCCTTCTCGCATTGCGATCGTGCGTCCGATAACAACGGCGCCGATCGCGGCGATGATCAGCAGCAGTGAGGTGACCTCGAACGGCCACAGGTACTTCGTGAACAGGCTCCGGCCGACGGCCTCGACATTGCCGCCCGTGTTCGCCTCCTTCAGTCCCTGGAACGGCGCGCCGGCCAGCGCGGTTCGCACGGTGTAGACGATCAGCCCCGCAAGACCCAGCCCAAAGATCATCGCCACGGTTCTTTGGCCCTTGACCCGTTCGATCAAATCCTCTTCCAGGTCCACACCCAGCAGCATGATGACGAACAGGAACAGCACCATGATCGCGCCCGCGTAAACGATCACTTGCGCGGCGGCCAGGAAGTCCGCATCCAGCATCACGTAGAAGACGGCCAGCGTGAAGAAGTTCAGGACCAACAGCAGCGCGCTGTGCACGGCATTGCGCGCCAGCAGCATCGCAATCGCGCTGCCCAGCGACACCGGGGCCACCACCCAGAACACCCACTGCTCCATCAGCCGGACTCCGCGCTTGAGGCTCGTTCGGCCGCGTCGGCGCTGGTGAGGGTCGGCGTCTGGGCCGGCCCGCCGTAGTAGTCGATGCCCTTCGCGGCGACCTCGGCATCGGTGAAGGGTGGCCCCTTCGCTCCGGCCTTCATCGGCTCCAGCAGCATCTCTTTCGTGAAGATCAGGTTCTCGCGCGTCGTGTTGGCGATGAAGTCCTCGCCGGTCATCGTCAGCGCCCGCGTGGGACACGCTTCGATGCACAGCCCGCAGAAGATGCAGCGAAGATAGTTGATCTGGTAGTCGATGGCGTACCGCTCTCCCGGAGAGAACCGCGCCTCGGGCGAGTTGTCGTCGCCCTGCACGAAGATCGCATCGGCCGGACACGCCCAGGCGCACAGCTCGCAGCCGATGCACTTCTCCATTCCGTCCTCGTACCGGTTGAGCTGGTGACGGCCGTGGAACCGGGGCGCAAAGGTCTTCTGCTCTTCCGGGTACTGGATCGTGACCTTCTTCTTGAAGACGTGCTTGGCCACGGTGAACATGCCCCGCGCGATCTCAGCGAACGCCACCGGAGCCTCCTTCCACGGCCGCGCGGGCCTTCATCTTTCGGAACGACTCGCGCGTAGCGCGGCCGGCGTACAGAACGAACAGGATGCTGAAGATGACGGCCGCCCATCCGATGAGCGTCTCACGGTCCACCTCGCGGGGAAGCGTCACGATCAGCGCGGTGATCATCACCCACACCAGGCCGGCCGGCAGCATCACCTTCCAGCCGAAGGCCATCAACCGGTCGTAGCGCATCCGCGGCAGGGTGGCGCGAAGCCAGATGAAGATCAGCACCAAGAAACCGGTCTTGCCCATGAACCATCCGAAGGCAAACAGCGGCTTCAGGAACGGCGGCGACAGCCCTCGCCACCCGCCAAGGAACAGCGTGACGGCAATGGCCGACGTCGTGATCACGTGCAGGTACTCGGCCAGGAAGAACATCGCGAACTTAATCCCCGAGTACTCGGTGTGGTAGCCGGCGACCAGCTCGGTTTCGGCCTCGGGAAGATCAAACGGGGCGCGATTGGATTCGGCAAGGCCGGCGATCATGAACAGCAGGAACGCGGGGAGTTGGGGACCGATGAACCAGCGCGGGATCAGGTGGAAATACGTGCCGGCTTGCGCATCCACGATGCCACGCGTGGACATAGTTCCCGACCACATCACCACGGCCAAGACGGCCAGGCCCATGCCCATCTCGTACGAGAGGGTTTGCGCGCTGGCGCGCACCGCTCCCAAAAGCGGGTAACTGCTTCCGCTGGCCCACCCGGCCAGCATCACGCCGTAGACCATCAGCGATCCCATCGCCAGGAAGAACAGGATCCCAACGTTGATGTCGGCAAGCTGCAAGGTGATCGTGCGGTTTCCGATCTGGAAGCCCGGCCCCATCGGCACGATCGCGAACGCCATGAACGCCGGTACTAGTGACAGCACGGGGGCCAGCATGTAGAGGGGACGGTCGGCCAGCAGCGGCCGGATGTCTTCTTTGAAGAACAGCTTGACGCCGTCGGCTAGGGACTGCAGCAAGCCGAACGGTCCGACGCGATTAGGCCCAACGCGCTGCTGCATGAACGCCACGACGCGACGCTCGGCCCAGATCGTCAGCATCACCTGCGTCAGCAGGAACCCAAAGACGACCAGCGTCTTCGCCAGAATAATCAGAACGTCGATCCAGTCCATCTAGATCTCCGCCTTTTCCACGGCAGCGGCTTCCACCGCGACGGCTTCCACCGCGACGGCCGGAACGTGCTGGGTCAGGTCGGCGATTTCCAAGATCGCAAGACCCGGCTGATCGGCAGGGATAAACACGACGCCCTCGTTCACCGAGTCACCAACGCGCGCGACGGCGCGCCCAGACCCGTTCGGGCCGGAAACTCGCACCGCATCGCCGTCGGAGATGGAAAGCCGCACAGCATCGGCGCGGTTGAGCTCCACGAACGGTGGTTCCGTCGAGGCGGCCAGGTCGTCGGCGCCGACCATCAGGGTCCCTCGGTCGATCAGCAGCCGGTAGGTCACCAGGTCTAGTGCGAACGAATCGCCCCGCCCGTCGCGCAGCGGTGCAGCCGCCACTTGAACGGGCGCGCGCGACACCGACAAAGGCGGGATGACGCGCGCCATCTCGTCGCGAATCTCGGCCAGGCTTCGTGGAAAAGCAATACCGCGCTCGCCGGCCAACCGCGCGTAGACCTCCCAGTCCGGAACCGAAAGGCCGGCCGGCTCGACGGCGGCATGAACTGCGCGAGCGCGACCCTCCCAGTTGGTGATCGTGCCTTCGCGCTCCGGCGACGTCGCGACCGGCAAGATCACGTCGGCGTGGCGAGAGGTTCCGGTCACGAACATGCCGACGGCGATCATCGGCGCTCCGGCAACCGCGGCGGAGGCCAGCGCATGATCGGGATAATCGCCTGCCGGATCCGCCCCGACCAGGAACGTCAAGCCTTTGCCGGCGGCCATGTCCGTAAGGATCGTCGTCGCGTCACGTCCGGGCCGCGCCGGCAGCTCGCCCCAAACGCTTTCGACGGTGGCGCGGTCCGCGGGAAGCAGCGAGGGGTGCAACCCGGCCCGCAACGCGCCGCGCGCGCCGGCTTTGCGCGGGATCCATCCAAAGGCCGCTCCGGTCCGAGCGGCTAGGTTCCACGCTTCGCTCAAAGCGCCCGGAGATTCGGCCAGCCGCGACCCGGCCAGGATCACGGCCTTCGCACCGGCGGCTTCGACAGCCGGCGGGACGGACTGGATTGTCTGGGCCAGCGCGCCCGGCACGGAAAGCATCGCCGTTCCCGGCAGCTTCGCGCGTCGCGCATTCACCTGGATGACCTTTGCGCCGCTCTCGGCGGCCTTGCGGACGCGCAGGAAGACGATCGGAGACTCCTCGTACAGATCGCATCCCGCAACGACGATCAGCATGGCGTCATCGATCGCCTCATTCGTCGCGCCCTGGACCGCAATCGCCTGCGAAAGAACCGCAAGCGATTCATCGTCCTGCCGCGCGGTCGTAACAAGGATGTCGTTGGTGGCCAGCACGGTGCGCGCGAAGCGCGAAAGAGCGTAGGCGTCCTCGTCCAGAAGATTGGCGCCGGTCACGACGGCGATCGGCGCGCTCTCCTGCAGGGCGGCATCGATCTTGCTTGCGGCAACACGCACCGCCTCGGCCCACGACACCGCGACCAGCTCGCCGCTCTTGCGCACCATTGGCTCCGTGATCCGCGACTGGTGCCCGACGTAGGCATGGCCGAAGCGACCCTTATCGCACGACCACTCGTCGTTGACGGTTGGGTCGTCGGCTGCCAGCACCCGCACAATGTTGTTCCGCCGCTCTTGGATGGTGATCGCGCACCCGCTGGCGCACTGCGTGCAGGTCGATTCCGTCGAGGTCATGTCGAACGGCCGGGCCAGGAAGCGGAAGCTCTTCGACGTCAGCGCTCCGACGGGGCAGATCTGGATGACGTTGCCGCTGAAGTTCGACTCGTAGGGCTCGTCTTCAAAGATCGCCACCTGCTCCAGCGCGCCGCGCTCGAACAGCTCGATGAAAGGATCACCGGAGATCTCGGACGCGAACCGCGTGCAGCGCGCGCATAGCACGCAGCGCTCGCGATCCAGATAGACCTTCTGGTTGACCGCGACCGGCTTCACAAACCGGCGCTTGGCATCTCCGAAGCGAGAGCCGCCGGGGCCGTAGGCCAGCGTCTGATCCTGCAGCGGGCACTCGCCACCCTTGTCACACACGGGGCAGTCCAGCGGATGGTTGATCAGCAGCATCTCCAGCACGCCCTCCTGTGCGTCTTTCGCGATCGCAGAGGTGAGCTGCGTCTTGACGACCATCCCATCGGTGCAGACCGTGGTGCACGACGTGAGCGGCTTTCGCTGTCCCTCCACCTCAACCATGCACTGGCGGCAGGCGCCCAGAGGCATCAGATAGGGGAGGTCGCAGAACCGCGGCACGTACAGGCCCACCCAATCGGCCGCGCCGATCACCAGCGTGCCCTCCGGCACCGTGACGGGTTGCCCGTCGATCGTCAGCGCGACCTGCTTATCGCTCAAACGGGCACCCCCTCTTCTGGATGTGCGCGCGCGCTTCGGATTCGAACGTGGAGATCGCGCTGATCACCGGCGCCGTGGCGAAGTCGCCCAGCGCGCAGAAGGACTTGCCGCCGATGTTGGCCTGCACGTCCATCATGGTCTTCAAATCTCCATCGCTGCCTTGCCCGGCCTCCAGACGCTGAAAGATCTGCTCCAGCCAGAACGTCCCCTCCCGGCAGGGCGTGCACTTGCCACAGGATTCGTGGGCATAGAACTGCGTGAAGCGCAGCATCGCGCGGATGATGCACGCGTCTTCGGCAAACACCATGATCGCACCGGTGCCCAGCAGTGATCCGGCCTCTTGCACCGACTCCCAATCCATGTTCGTGTCCAGTTTTTCGGGGCCGAAGATCGGCGTCGACGAGGACCCGCCCGGCGTCCACGCCTTCAGCTTCTTGCCGCCCCAAACGCCGCCGGCCAGCTCTTCGATCAGCACACGCGCCGGAGTCCCGAACGGCACCTCGTAATTGCCCGGCCGTTCAATGTCGCCC
>JBKKBA010000219.1:0-2697 GCA_046714275.1 Actinomycetota bacterium | reverse complement strand
GCGGCCGACTGGGTCAGGCAGTAGCGATGTTGCGCCATCTCGCGCCCAAGGCGATCGTCGCATGGCTGGGGCGTGCAGCGCTCCTCATAGCGTTGGGAGTCGGCCTGCTGCCAGCCGCGGGTATGCTGCTGATTCCTCTCAAGACGTCGGTATCTTCGAGCGAGGCGCGGCCCACCAACCAGGTGTTCGTATCGAAGTCGAGCGAGGCCGCGCGCAGGGGCTATGCATTACCGGGCGAGGGCCGCGCCGCTTTCGACGTGCTCGGTCAGTCATCCCGCTCCACTCGCATCCTTCTCGGTTGCGGGGCCTTGATCGCATTGGGCACGCTGGTTCTCGCCGTCGCCCTCGCGATCGGCCGCCGTGCGGAACCGTCTCGCGTCGGAAGGCGGCCCCTGGCGGCGGAGCTTCTCTCCGGATTGATGGGCGGACTGGTGTTCGGCGTGGGATTCGCCTTCATTTGCGCGATTGTCTCGTTCTTCTTGATCGGGCCGATGAAGCTGGCCCCTGAACCGATCTTCAACGTCGGTCTGGTAGGCGTCTTGGGGGCCGCGTTGGCCGCGGCCTACAAGTTCGGGCCGGATTTCCTCGCTGAGGATTCCACCGCGCGAAGCGCGGATTCGGCGTAATGAGCCACGCCAACGCGCGCTGGCCCTTCACGGAGGTCCTCATGCTGGACAGACTGAAAGCCACCGCCGTCCTTGCGACATTGACCGCTTTGCTTGTGTCGGGTCCATCGATCGCGCAGCAGAAGGAACCGCCGCGAGGCGACCAGGCAGTTGCGCTGCCCGAGATCGGGTCCGTAAACGTTGTCGAGGAACACAGGATGTCCTCGACCTTCACCTGGAAGCCTTCCGATCCGCAACACAAGGCGGGAGCGCTGACGATCATCCGGGTCGGCCCGGGACCTTACGACACCCAGGAGTTCGCCCTCTCGTACAAGGGCAAGAAGGGCACGATGGAGAAGTCTCTTTGCCGCGCCTATCGGTTGGGAAGGAGTACGTGGGCGACCATGAAGGAGGAGGGCATGGGATTCAGGTTCTTCACGGGTAATCCGACGACCGATATCCACTTTCTTTTCGAGATTCCCAAGAATGCTACCGAGGTGGTGCTCCTGTACAAAGGCAAGGCAGCAGGCCCTCCCTTTCCTTTGACGCAGCCGCCGAGCTGAGAATGATGTTCTCCGACTCTGGGTTCGTTCGCGGGACGCAAAAAGGGGAGAAAACCATGAGGCATTCCTGGATGTCGGCGATGATCGCCGCAGCGCTTTCTTGTTTGGCCGGCGTTTCGGCTTTTGCCGATGTCGCCTGGCAACCCCTGCCACCCGCTTTCCGTGGCGAGTTCACCATGGATATGGCCACGATGAGGAAGCTCCAGGGCGACTCGATCGCATTGCCGATCGCCGGGCGATTCACGACAATCTCGATCACGGCCGTCGAAGGCGATGGGACCGTCAAGGTAAAAGACCTGCCCATGGAAGCGAAGCTCGACGGACAGCCTTTCAAGGTGGTCGTTCGCGCGTTCCACAGCCATACGGCCGCCGATGCTCAAGGCCGGTACGCCATGAAGGGAGAGGGTTCGAGGGAAACGCCGGTCGCGTTCGTGTGGCACGACTTCGACGTGCACGCCCCGGGCGGCAGCAAGTTGCGCCTGCTCGGTGCGTACCGCGACGGCAAGCTGTTGGGATACACGTACGACAGGAACGAGCTTGCAGGCTTGGGGCCGCAAGCGGTTCTGCCGGTCCTCGCGGGTAGCGGGTGGCAGGTGATCAGGATCGCCGAACCACCCAAATCGGGCGTCGTCAAGACGGAGGGCGGCAGGTCGCTCCGCATCGTCGATGCCGGCGGAGGCCGCGCGGCGCTTCTTCCCTGACGAAGCGACATGATGTCGCCGACCGCGCGCATTGCGCCGCTTGTGCCCGTTCGATTCTTCGCCGACGGGCAGCAGATCCACGAGGTTCGCCGCGCGGCAGTCTCACGGGGTCGATGAAATCTCCTTCAGTACCGGTTCGCAGGCGCCGGTCATCACCGCGAAGGCGCGTCTCGAATGCGATTGGAAGGAAGTGAGGCTCGAACAAAGGCCGTAGAAACCACACCTAGGCGGCGCGGCTCAGCCGTTGCAGAGCGGGGCGGGGGTGCCGAACACCTGGCGCGTGATCGACTTGGTGACGCTCACGCCATCGACCGTGTACTCGAGCGTCCCGGCCTCGCCGCTCTGGAAACGCAGCCGCATCGTGCCCACGGGGATGAAGCCGATGCCCGTCCACGGCTGGGCATTGAACGCGGGTCCGGTGGTCCGGTAGAGGTCGCCCAGGTATGACCCGTCGGACTGGCGCGCGCCGCTCGGCAGCACCAGCCAGAGTCCCTGGCCGGTGGACGCGTAGGTGAAGAGCGTGCCGAAGACGATGTTGCCCTGGTGTGTGAGGTTGATGCCCCAGCCCGACTCGGCGGGATTCCACCAGAGGTCCTGGTAGTTGGCCGCCCCCGCACGGCTGCCCGCGGTTCCCATGCAGGTCGCTGCGGCCGCGCCGTAGACCTGCTTCTCGATCGCCTTGGAGACGTAGGTGTCGTTGAAGGTGTAGCCCAGGAGGGTGCCGGTGCCGTGGAAGTCGACCGTCATCGTGCCGACCTCGGTGACGTTGCCGGGGCCGAGGGGCGTGAAGGGGACCGCGTTGTAGGGCGGGCCGGTGGTGCGGTAGAG